>NZ_JAOCFV010000016.1:0-97527 GCF_029842145.1 Stenotrophomonas sp. GD03794 | reverse complement strand
CGACCGCGTTACGCCACGCGGCCGCGGCGTGCGCGCTCCAGGTGCACCAGCAGCAGCGAGATCGCTGCCGGGGTCATGCCCGGGATGCGCTGCGCCTGGCCGATGGTCTGCGGCCGCACGCGCTCCAGCTTCTGCAGCGCTTCGGCCGATAGCCCGCGCACCGTCGCGTAGTCGAAGGCTTCAGCGATCGGCGTGGCTTCATGCCGCTGCTGGCGCTCGATCTCCTCCCGCTGCCGGTCCAGGTAGCCGGCGTACTTCACACCAATCTCCACCTGCTCGGCCACCTTGCCGTCGGCCACGGCCGGGCCCAGCGACGGCACCTGCATCAGCTGCGCGTAATCCAGCTCGGGGCGCTTGATCAGGTCCAGCACGTTGGTTTCGCGGCTGACCGCTACGCCCAGCGTGTCCTGCACCTCGCGGCCCAGCGCATTGGCCGGGGTTGCCCACAGCGCACTCAGGCGCGCGCGTTCGGCGGCGACGGCGGACTGCTTGGTCTCGAACGCGCTCCAGCGCCGGTCATCCACCAGGCCCATCTCGCGGCCGGCCGGGGTCAGGCGCTGGTCGGCATTGTCCTCGCGCAGCTGCAGGCGGTACTCGGCGCGGCTGGTGAACATGCGGTAGGGCTCGTTGGTGCCGTGGGTGATCAGGTCATCCACCAGCACGCCCAGGTAGGCTTCGTCGCGACGCGGGCACCAGCCGTCCAGCCCACGCACCTGGCGTGCGGCGTTGAGGCCGGCCAGCAGGCCCTGCGCGGCGGCTTCTTCATAGCCGGTGGTGCCGTTGATCTGGCCGGCGAAGAACAGGCCGTTGACCAGCTTGGTTTCCAGCGAGGCCTTCAGCCCGCGTGGGTCGAAGAAGTCGTACTCGATCGCGTAGCCGGGGCGGGTGATGTGCGCGTTCTCGAAGCCGCGGATGCTGCGCACCATCTCCAGCTGCACGTCGAACGGCAGCGAGGTGGAGATGCCGTTGGGGTAGATCTCGACGATGCCCAGGCCTTCGGGTTCGACAAAGATCTGGTGGCTGGCCTTTTCGGCGAAGCGCACCACCTTGTCCTCGATGGACGGGCAGTAGCGCGGGCCGATGCCTTCGATCTGGCCGCTGTACAGCGGCGAGCGATGCAGTGCGTCGCGGATGATCTGGTGGGTCTGTTCGGTGGTGTGGGTGATCCAGCAGCTGACCTGCTGCGGATGCTCGTCCACCGAGCCGAGGAAGGACATCACCGGGCGCGGCGAATCGCCGGGCTGCTCGTCCATCACGTTGTAGTCCAGCGAGCGGCCGTCGATGCGCGGCGGCGTGCCGGTCTTCAGGCGGTCCACCTGGAACGGGCGTTCGCGCAGGCGCGCGGCCAACGTGGTGGCCGGCGGGTCGCCCATGCGGCCGGCGGCGTATTGGGTTGGGCCAACATGGATCTTGCCGGCCAGGAAGGTGCCGGCGGTCAGCACCACGGCCTCGGCGTCAAAGCGCAGGCCGGTCTGGGTGATCACCCCGCGCACGGCGTCGCCTTCGATGACCAGGTCATCGACGGCGGCCTGGAACACGGTCAGGTTGGCCTGGCCTTCGACGATGGCGCGGATCGCCATGCGGTACAGGTTGCGGTCGGCCTGGCAGCGGGTGGCGCGCACGGCCGGGCCCTTGGAGGCGTTGAGCGTGCGCCACTGGATGCCGGCGCGGTCGGCGGCATGCGCCATCGCACCGCCGAGAGCGTCGATTTCCTTGACCAGGTGGCCCTTGCCGATGCCGCCGATGGCCGGGTTGCAGCTCATCGCGCCCACCGTTTCGATGTTGTGGGTCAGCAGCAGGGTGCGCACGCCGGTGCGGGCCGCGGCCAGCGCGGCTTCGGTGCCGGCGTGGCCACCGCCGATGACGATGACGTCGTAACGATGGAAGGACGGGTTCATGGGGGGCTGTTCAGCTGGGGGCGGGCGCGGACCGGGGGGCGGCGCCGGGGTGGCGATTTTAGCGCCATTCGGGGGCGGGACGTCGGTGCCGGCCGGCCGGCGTCGAAATCAGCCCTAAAGTTGGCAGGATTTTTGCAGATAACCCAATAGCACCCATCGTGGCTGGCGCCGTAGGCGCCCGTGACCGGAATTGGAACAGGGGCCGGTACAGGCGCACGGTGGGGGAGCAGAGGGCCGGCAGTCGGGGGACTGTCCGGCCCTGTTTTTTGGGGCGGCGGGAAAGGCCCCATCCACGCATGGCGTGGATCTCACTGACGCTGGGGCTCTCGCCGGTTGGCGGCCCGGCAAAACAAACGGCCCCGCATTGCGGGGCCGTCTGCCTTCAGAGGTGCCGACATCCGACAGGGCCGGAACAGGGGGGATCCAGATGTTCCTGTCGGATATCGACGTAGAGCTTTTTGCGGCGGCCCGTGTCGTTTTTGTCACATTGTGACGCGGGCCGTCACTGGTCCCGTAGAGTGCGGCTTGGACCGTGTGAAATGCAAGACGGTTCAGCGCTCAACTGTGCGCTGCGTCCCACGATCCATGTTGCGCCAGGGGGAACCGTTCATCCTCGGCGCACTCGGCACGGGGGCCGGACGGGCCTGTGGCGGTGGTGCCGACGGCTGGATGTTCGACTGCGGCGGGCGCCGCATCGAGTCCATGTTCCGCCATGGCGAACCGCCGTTGTACGACGGCCGCGACGGCGGCGGACGGTTCTCGCCGCCATTGCCCGGGCGCGGTGGCGGGCGGTGGTTGTGCGGCGGACGGTAGATCGGACGCGAGTAATACGGGTTGCCGTAGCCGCCGTAGTAGCCGCCATAGCCACCGTAGTAGGGGCCGTAGTTGTAGGGATAGCCGGCCGGGTAGCGGTACTCCACCGACGGCGCACCGTGGTAGTAGCTGCCACTGCGGCCGCCGCCGACATAGTCGTAGGTGGTGCAGCCGGTCAGGGCCAGCAACAGGCCACCGGCAAGCATCAGGCGCGTTTTCATGGTGGGTCCCCCCAGAGGACGGGTGTGCAGTCAGCTTCGTGCGCCGGCATTGAATCGGCCCTTAATTCCACCGGCCAGGATGAATGGAGGTGAAGGCCCGCATGCTGGCATGACCTGTGCCCCGGTCGCCAGCGGGGAGCCTTACGTTAATCTTGCGTCATGAGCGATTCACTGTTGCCCCGCGCCGATGACGTCCTGCTTGCTGCCGCGAGGATCGCCCCGCATGCCAGCGTGACCCCGGTGCTGCGCTCGCACACGCTGGATGCGATGGCCGGGGCACAGCTGGCCTTCAAGGCCGAGCACCTGCAGCGTGGTGGTGCATTCAAGTTCCGCGGCGCCTGCAATGCGGTGTGGTCACTGGACGCCGATCGCGCCCGTGCCGGTGTGGTGACCCATTCGTCCGGCAACCACGGTGCCGCCCTGGCCCTGGCCGCACGGACCCGTGGCATTCCCTGCCACGTGGTGGTGCCCGAAGGCGCGGTCGCGGCGAAGCTGGCCAACATTGCCCGCCATGGTGCGACGCTCTGGCGCTGCCCGCCGACCATTGCCGACCGTGAGGCCACCTGCGCCAAGGTGCAGGCCGATACCGGCGCAACCCTGGTCCATCCCTATGCGGACCCGGTGGTAATGGCCGGGCAGGGCACCGCGGCCCTGGAACTGCTGCACAGCGACGGCCCGTTTGACGTGATGGTGGTGCCGGTGGGCGGCGGTGGCCTGGCCAGCGGTACCGCACTGGCCCTGCAGCACGCCAGCCCGCAGACCCGGCTGGTGCTGGCCGAACCGGCCGGCGCCGATGACACCGCACGCTCGCTGGCCGCAGGCGAGCGCCAGGGGGCGTTCACTCCGGACACGATCTGCGATGGACTGCGTACCCTGATCGGCGCGCCCAATTTCGAACTGCTGCGTGCGGCCGGTGCCGAGGTGATCGTGGTCGATGACGCGGCGACGATGGCCGCGATGCGCCTGCTGTGGGAGGTCCTCAAGCAGGTGGTCGAGCCGTCCTCGGCCACCGTGCTGGCTGCGGTGCTGGCGCAGCCGCAGCGTTTTGCCGGCCTGCGCGTGGGCCTGGTCCTGTCCGGTGGCAATGTCGACCTGCCAGCGCTTCGCTGGGGGGCGCCTTGAGCCGCGAGCGCAACCGGCATCGCACCGGCCTGCTGGGCTGGCTGTGGCGGCTTTTCGTGGTGCTGGTGATCTGGCTGCTGGGCGTGACTGCGTGGATCGTCTGGGTCGGTGAACGTGACCAGGCCGCCAAGGCCGACGCCATCATCGTGCTCGGGGCGGCGGCCTATGACGCCAAACCGTCACCGGTGTTCGAAGAGCGCATCCGCCATGGCCTGGACCTTTACGAGGCCCAGTACGCGCCACTGCTGATCTTCACCGGTGGCTATGGCGGCACCGGCGCGCGCTTCTCCGAATCGCAGGTGGCGCGGCGTTATGCGCTCAAGCATGGCGTGCCGGACGATGCGATCCTGATCGAAACCGCTTCGCGCAACACCGTGCAGAACCTGGTCGAAGCCAAGCGGCTGATGGACCAGCGCAACCTGCACCGGGTGATCATCGTCAGCGACCCGCTGCACATGGCGCGCGCGCTGCGCCTGAGCAGGGCGCTGGGCATCGATGCGCTGGCTTCGTCCACGCCCAGCACGCGCTTCCGCAGCTTCCATACGAGTTGGCGCTTCCTGGTGCAGGAGATCTATTTCTTCCACCGCGACCTGGTGCGCCCGCCGCTGAGTTCGCCGGCCAATACCTGAGGCGGAAGCCTGCCTTGGTTGGCACAATGCCGGCCCATACCTGCCTTTGGTAGGTGCCGACCTTGGTCGGCACACTGCTGGCGGCACCGCGATCTGATGGGTTGTGCCAACCAAGGTTGGCACCTACCAGAGCGATTCGCGTGTGGTGTGGAATGCGGTAGTGCCGGCCGCTGGCCGGCAGATGCCCACCATGGAATCGTGAGGTTGCCGGCCAGCGGCCGGCACTACCGGACGATCAGGTCTGCTTGCGCCGGATCGGAATCGCCGACACCGGCACCGCGGCCACGTCATGCCCGCCTTCGCGGATCGGTGCGCCCGGGTCCGGTGCCCAGGCGTGGGCATAGATCACTTCCCAGCTGCTGGGCAGCTTGCCGTCGGCACGGCGCATCGGTTCATACGCCGCCGCCGCAGCGGCGAAACGGCCGCGCCCGGTCAGCGTATGGCGGCGGTCCACCCGTGCATTGGTCGCGCCCATCGCGCGCAGCTCGCGCATCAGCGAGGGCAGGTCGTCGTAGGTCAGGGTGAACAGGTCACGGTCCAGCACCGGGTCGCGGAAGCCGGCCATCATCAGCGCATCGCCGAACTGGGCGATCTGCGCGAAGCGGCTCACGTGCGGGCGGTCATCGGCGGCCGCGAACGCTTCATTGAGTTCAACCAGCGTTTCCGGGCCGAAGGTCGAGCACAGCAGCAGGCCACCGGGCTTGAGCACACGGCGGAACCCGGCAAACACCGCCGGCAGGTCGTCCACCCACTGCAGGCACAGGTTGCTGAAGATCACGTCCACGCTGTTGTCGGCCAGCGGCAGCGCGGCGGCGTCGCCGCACAGGCGCTGGAACGGCTTCCACCAGCCGGCCTGGCGCTTGGCCTGGTCCAGCATCGGCAGCGCCACATCCAGCGCGATCACCTGCGCCTTCGGCCAGCGCTTCTTCATCAACGCGCTGGCATGGCCGGTGCCGGCACCGATGTCCAGCACCACCTCGGGCTTGCGCGCCTCCAGGTAGTCCAGCGATTCGATCAGCCGCGACTGCACTTCGCGCTGCAGGGCGGCGGCGGCGTCGTAGCTGTTGGCGGCACGGGCGAACGCGCGGCGGACATGGCGGGCATCGAAGTGGGACGGCATTGCGAAAGTCTCTTAGAACGTACCGGGGTAGGCGCCGCCGTCGATCAGCAGGTTCTGCCCGGTGAGGTAACCGGCCTGTGCACTGCACAGGAAGGCGCAGGCGGCGCCGAATTCGTCGGGTGTGCCGAAGCGGCCGGCGGGGATCTGCTGGCGGCGGCGTTCGGCCACTTCGCCGGCGTCGCCGTCCTTGCCCGCACTGTGGGCGAAGTTGGCGCGCAGGCGGTCGGTGTCGAACTGGCCGGGCAGCAGGTTGTTGATGGTGACGTTGTGGGCCACGGTGCGGCGCGACAGGCCGGCGACGAAACCGGTCAGGCCACTGCGCGCGCCGTTGGACAGCGCCAGGATATCGATCGGGGCTTTCACCGCCGACGAGGTGATGTTGACGATACGGCCGAAGCCGCGCGCGATCATCGCGTCGACGGTGGCGCGGATCAGCGCGATCGGCGCCAGCATGTTGGCGTCCAGCGCGGCAATCCAGTCGT
This sequence comes from Stenotrophomonas sp. GD03794, assembly GCF_029842145.1. Classification (NCBI taxonomy): domain Bacteria; kingdom Pseudomonadati; phylum Pseudomonadota; class Gammaproteobacteria; order Lysobacterales; family Lysobacteraceae; genus Stenotrophomonas; species Stenotrophomonas sp. GD03794. The sequence continues at coordinate 91,242 of NZ_JAOCFV010000016.1, read as the reverse complement.
CACGCTCGAAATTGCGGAAATCACCGGGCGGCGGGCCACCGGCGTTGTTGACCAGGATGTCCACCTGCGGGCACGCGGCCAGCGCGGCGGCACGGCCGGCTTCGGTGGTGACGTCGGCGACAATCGCGCGCACCTCGGCGGCACCGGCCAGCGCGCGCAGCTCTTCAGCGGCGGCCTGCAGGGCGGCTTCGCCGCGGGCCACGATCACCACGTTGACGCCTTCACGCAGCAGCGCACGCGCGCAGCCCAGGCCCAGCCCCTTGCTTGCGCCGCAGACCAGTGCCCAGCGGCCATTGATACCCAGATCCATGCGTCAATCCTGCGGAATTCGGAAGGCGCTCATTGTCCGCCATCGGCCGGTGACAGGCCGGCAACGAAGTGTTGCAGGGCGGCGGCGACCTCGTCGGCATGGCCGAGGAAGGGCGCATGGCCGCCGTGGGCGATGGTCAGCATCTGCGCGTCCGGGGCCATTGCCGCGGCGGCCTGCATCGCCGTCGGTGAGACCAGCCGGTCGCGTTGGCCGGCGATCCACAGGCTGGGCTTGCCCAGCATCGGCAGGGCGCCGCGCAGGTCGGTGCTTTCCAGCAGGCGCAGGCCTTCCAGCAGCGCGCGTTCGGTGGGCGCACCGCGCTCGACCAGGCGCTGGCGCAGGGTGCGCAGCTCTTCGCGGGCGTGCGCCGAGCCCATCACGTCCAGCGCCAGGAAGCGCTCCAGCGTGCCACCGAAGTCGCTGGCCAGCTCGCGCCCGAACTGTTCGAACACTGCCGGTTCCACCGCATGCGGCCAGTCTTCACCACGCACGAAGCGCGGCGTGGCCGCGATCATCGCCAGCCCGCGCACCTTCGGGAGGGTGGCCGCCGCATGCAGCGCGAACAGGCCGCCCAGCGACCAGCCGCACCACACCGCCGGCGGCGTGGCCGCGGCAATGGCATTGACCACGAACGGCAGGCGCAGCGGCGTGCTGTCGTCGCGGCTGTGGCCATGGCCGGGAAGGTCTACCCGATGCAGGGTGAACTGGTCCGCCAGGCGCTGCACCAGCGGCGCGAACACGCCGCCCTGCAGGGCCCAGCCGTGGATCAGTACCAGGTCCGGCCCACGGCCGGTCACTTCAATATGCATGGGGAACTACACGGAACTCAGGCAAAGGCGGGCAGCGGCGGTGGCGCGGCTTCACGCACGGTCAGGGTCACGCGATCGCGCGCGTTGGCGATGGCCTCCACCAGGCCACGCACCTGTTCCGGCGTATGCAGTGCGGACAGGGTGACGCGCAGGCGTGCCTTGCCCTCCGGCACCGTCGGTGGGCGAATCGCGCCGACCAGCCAGCCGGCCTGTTCCAGCGCCGTGGACATCGCCACGGCGGTATGGTCATCACCACACAGCAGCGGCTGGATCGGCGTTTCCGAAGCCATCAGGTCCAGGCCGTGGCGACGCGCTTCACTGCGGAACAGCGCGATCAGGTCGGTCAGTTTGGTGCGGCGCCAGTGGTCGCGGCGCGCCAGGCGTACTGCTTCAAGCGCCGCCGCGGCCATCGCCGGTGGCACCGCTGTGGTGTAGATGTAGGGACGCGCGGTTTCAGCCAGGTGCTCGATCAGGTCGTCGCGGCCCAGCACCAGTGCGCCGGAACCGCCCAATGCCTTGCCCAGCGTGACCAGTTGCAGCGGCACGTCGTCCACGCCCAGCCCGGCGGCGGCCACGGCACCACGGCCATCACCGACCACGCCCACGCCGTGCGCGTCATCGACGTAGAACAGCGCCTGCTGCAAGCGTGCCACAAGCGACAATGCGCGCAGCGGTGCGATGTCGCCATCCATGCTGAAGACACCATCGGTGGCCAGCATCGCCGCGCCATCGGGCGCGTGCTTGAGCTGACGCATCGCGCCTTCCGCATCCAGATGCGGATAGCGGCGCAGGCGTGCACCGGCCAACCGCGTCGCATCCAGCAGGCTGGCGTGGTTGAGCTTGTCCTGTACGCAGACATCGTTCTCTTCGCTCAGCAATGCCTGCTGCACCGCCAGGTTGGCGGCGAAGCCACTGCCGAACAGCAGCGCACGCGGATAGCCCAGCCACTCGGCCACTTCGCGTTCAAGCGCTTCGTGCAGGGCGTGGTGACCACAGACCAGGTGCGAGGCACCGGCGCCAGCACCTTCGCGCGCGGCAGCATCCTGCAGCGCATTGACCACGCTGAACTGCTGGGCCAGGCCCAGGTAATCATTGCTGCAGAAGCCGGTCAGCCACTGGCCGTCCACTTCCAGGCGCACGCCATCACGACGGCTGACCGTGCGTCGCGGGCGGCGACGGCCTTGGGCATCGCGCAGGGCGCGCTGGGCGTGGAGGCGGGCGGTCAGGTCGGGGCGGGCCATGGTGGCTGAATGCGTCGACGGGGCGGCTAGGGTAGCGCGTTGCCGCGGCGCCTGCTTGCGGCCCGTCTCAGGCCGCGTGAGCGCAGCCACAGCCGGGCGTATCGGCACTGATATCGGCGTGCACGGTGCCGCCGTGGTCGTGGCCCTCGGCATCCACCTGCACCGCCATCGGTTGCAGGCCCAGGCGTGCGAACAAGGCCAGGTCGCGCTCGCTCTCCGGGTTGCCGGTGGTCAGCAGCTTGTCGCCGTAGAAGATCGAATTGGCACCGGCCAGGAAACACAGCGCCTGCAGTTCGTCGCTCATCGCTTCGCGCCCGGCCGACAGCCGCACCATCGAGCGCGGCATGGCGATGCGCGCCACCGCGATCATGCGCACGAACTCGAACGGGTCCAGCTCGGCACTGCCATGCAGCGGCGTGCCCGCCACCTGCACCAGCTTGTTGATCGGCACCGAATCGGGATGTGCCGGCAGCGTGGCCAGCGCCAGCAGCAGGCCGACGCGCTGCCCGCGCGTCTCGCCCATGCCGACGATGCCACCGCAACAGGTCTTCAGGCCGGCATCGCGCACGTGCTCCAGCGTATCCAGGCGGTCCTGGTACTGGCGCGTGTGGATGATCGAATCGTAGTAGTCCGGCGCGGTGTCGAGGTTGTGGTTGTAGTAGTCCAGGCCGGCGTCCTTGAGCGCACGTGCCTGTTCGCCACTGAGCATGCCCAGCGTGGCACAGGTCTCCAGGCCCAGCGCCTTCACCCCGGCGATCATTGCCGCCACCTTCGGAATGTCGCGGTCCTTCGGCGAACGCCATGCGGCACCCATGCAGAAGCGCGAGGCACCGGCGGCCTTGGCCTGGCGTGCCTTGGCCAGCACTGCGTCGGTCTCCATCAGCTTCTGCGCGTTCACCCCGGTGTTGTAGCGCTGCGCCTGCGGGCAGTACGCGCAGTCTTCCGGGCAGCCGCCGGTCTTCACCGACAGCAACGTGGAGACCTGCACCTGCGATGGGTCGAAATGCTCGCGGTGGACCGCTGCGGCGCGGAACAGCAGCTCGGGGAACGGCAGATCGAACAGTGCCTGCAGTTCGTCGTGTTGCCAGTCGTGGCGGATGGCAGCAGCCATGGCGGGACCTTGGGTACGAGTGGAGCGAGGGCGGCAGTGTGGGTGGGCGTGCCCGGACTGTCAACCATTGTTGATTTAAATTGGTTTACGGGGTTCGTGCCTAGAATGGAGCCCCCACGCAAAGGACGGCCATGAACGCTGCATCGATCACGCGCGCTGCGGTTGCCGTAGTGGCCCTTGCCCTGGGACTGGCAGCAGCGGCTGCCTGCGCGGCCGAGCCGACTGCTGCGGAGATTGACGAAAACTCCCGCGTCCGTGAGGCGATCTTCCGTGGCGAGCAGGGCGGCCCGCAGCTTACTGATTACCCTGTGGCGAAGGTCTACGGCGGACCTGCCGCTGCGCTGGACATGAGTACGCATGAGGCGCGCATGTTCAAGACGCGGATGTCCGCCGCATTGAAGGACGGCAAGGTCGAGTTCGCCGGCGAGTACACCGTGGCCGGCTGGGGCTGCGGCACGGGGTGCTTCTCGCAGACCTTCATCAGCCTGCGCACCGGCAAGCCGCTGCCGCAGAGCCTGGGTGGGGAACTCGGCCCGAACATCGTCCGGATCGATCCGCACAGCGCGCTGGTGGTGGCCGAAGGCACCGAGTACGACAGCAACTACGACAGGACCGGTCACTACGCCTACTTCTATGTGCTGGAAGGGCATGCGTTGAAGCTGATCCGGAAGGTAGCGGTGCCGGAGGCTTTGGAAGAGGAATGAGTATGAAACCGGATGCAATGCCGCCAGGTGGAAAACTGCTGGTACTCGACCTGGACGAGACGTTGGTGCACGCAAGCGAGCGCGAACTGGAGCGGCCGGCGGACTTCCGCCTTGTCGGCTACCACGTCTACCTGCGGCCTCACCTGCAGGCGTTCCTCGACTATGCCTTCGCCCATTTCACGGTGGGGGTGTGGACGTCTTCCGGGCAGTTGTATGCGGAGCCGCTGGTGGCCCGCCTGATGCCGGGCCGCCCGCTCGCATTCCTGTGGTCCGCGCAGCGATGCAGCACGGCGCGTGACTGGGACACTGGCGGCTATGCGTCGCAGAAACGGTTGGGCAAGCTGAAGCGACACGGCTTCCGGTTGGAGCAGATGATCGGTATCGACGACACGCCCAGCAAGTACGCCAGAAACTACGGAAACCTGGTCGAGGTGCGCGAGTTCACCGGTGATGCGAGCGATGATGAGTTGGCACATCTGCCGCTCTATCTGGAATGGCTGCGGCAGCAGCCCAACGTGCGCAGCGTGGAAAAGCGCCGGTGGCGGGAGCGATTGCCCGCCCAGTAGTGCACGTACGCGGCAGGCTGTCGGGAGGATCCATGGCCGGGCATTTCACCGCATCCTGCAAGGCCTTCAGCCACAGTAGCCGCTGTCCGCCTTCCCCCGCAGCGTCCAGACTGCCCCGCATGACCGATCTCCATCGCCTCCGCGGCCGCATCACCGCGCTGGTCCTCAGCGAGGCCTGGCGCCGCCGCGCCGCGCTCTGGGGCGGCGCCGTGGCCGTGGCGCTGGTGGCGATCCTGTTCGCCAAGGCCAGTGACGCGGCTTTCCAGCTGTTCCAGCGCATCATCTCGCACTCGCCGTGGTGGGCCCTGCTGCTCACGCCGGGCATCTTCGCGCTGTTGGCCTGGTTGACCGCGGGCGTGCTGAAACCCACGCGTGGCAGCGGCATTCCGCAGGTCATTGCCGCACTGGACAAGCCCGATGAGTCGTTCCGCAGGACCAATCTTTCGCCCGCAGTCTCGGCCGGCAAGCTGCTGCTGACCTCGTTGTCGCTGCTGGGCGGCGCGTCGGTCGGGCGCGAGGGCCCGACGGTGCATGTGGGTGCCAGCCTGATGTACCTGTTCGGCCGCTGGTTTGGCTTCAAGGACCCGCGCGAACTCTCGCACTTCCTGCTGGCCGGTGGTGCAGCGGGTATCGCGGCGGCGTTCAACACGCCGTTGGCCGGTATCGTCTTTGCCATCGAGGAGCTCAGCGGCCGTTTCGAGCATCGCTTCTCCGGCACCCTGCTGACCGCGGTGATCGTCGGTGGCGTGGTGTCGCTGGGCCTGCTGGGCAACTACACCTACTTCGGTCATGTGAGCGCACGCCTGCCGCTGGGCCAGGGCTGGCTGGCAATCCTGCTGTGCGGCGTGGTGGCGGGCTTGCTGGGAGGCCTGTTCGCGCGTGCGGTGCTGGCCAGTGCGGCGGGCCGCCCGCGCTGGCTCGGGCAACTGCGCCAGCGGCATCCGGTTCTGTTGGCCGCAGGCTGCGGCCTGGTGGTGGTACTGCTCGCCCTGGTCTTCGGTGAAGGCGCGTTCGGCACCGGCTACGAGCAGGCGCGCAGCCTGGTGCAGGGGCAGGCGATGGTCGGCCACGAGTTCGGGTTGATGAAGCTGCTCGCGAACCTGGCGTCCTATGTGGCGGGCATTCCCGGTGGCCTGTTCTCGCCGGCGCTGGCGGTCGGTGCCGGACTGGGCCACAACCTGGCGGTCCTGATGCCGGGCGTGGACCCGCGCGCGTTCGTGCTGTTGGGCATGTGCGCCTATCTGACCGGCGTCACCCAGGCACCGCTGACTTCGGCGGTGATCTCGCTGGAGCTGACCGACAGTGGTGATCTGCTGCTGCCGATCCTGGCCACGGTGCTGATCGCGCGTGGCGTGTCCGGGCTCGTGTGCCGGGTGCCGATCTATCGCGGGCTGGCGGAGGTGTTGATGATGCCCGCCGTGGCGCCGTCGGATGCCGGGGATCGCGAACGCGCGCCCTGAAGGGCGGCGCGGTGACAGATAGCGCTGACACTGCAGCACGCGGTCCGCTGATGGTGAAGCTGACGCAGCGATGGAAGGCTGGCGCATGCGCATCAACTTCCTGCACGCGGCAAGCACTGTCCCTCACGCGCTGCTTCGCGTCCTGCTGCCACTGCGTTGCCTGGTCTGCAACGACCCCGGCCACGATGGGCTGGATCTGTGCGCCGCGTGCTATGCGGAACTTCCGTGGTCGGGCCGCGCCTGCCTGCGCTGCGCACTGCCGTTGCCGGACAACGCACTGATCGTCTGCGGCAGCTGCCGTGAGGAAGCGCCGCCGCAGGCCGCTACCCATGCCAGCTTGTTGTACCTGCCACCGGTCGACCAGCTGCTGGTGCGTTACAAGTTCCATCAGGATCTCGCAGCGGGTCGCCTGCTCGCGCAGTTGATGCAGCGCGCACCGCCGCCCTGGTCATGCCCTCTACTGGTGCCGGTGCCGCTGCACACCCGTCGCCTGCGCCAGCGCGGCTACAACCAGGCGGCAGAACTGTGCCGCCTGCTGCCGATACCGGTCTGGCAGGGGCTGTACCGGCGGCGGCATACCGCGCCGCAGTCCGAGCGTACGGCCGAACAGCGCAGGGAAAACCTGTTCGATGCGTTCGATGTACGTGGTCCGGTGTCGCCGCGACTGACGGTGGTGGACGATGTGATGACCACCGGCAGCACGGTGATGGAGGTTGCGGAGACGCTGCGGTGGGTGGGAGCGGACGAGGTGCGGGTATGGGTCTGCGCGCGGGCGCCGTGATCGCCCTCTTCATCACCAGGGGCTAGGATGAGCCCGGTTCCGGATCGAAGGAGTGGCCATGAATTCCCCCTTGTCTCCCTTGTTGTCGGCGGTTGGGCGCAGCTGGTGGATCCTGCTGCTGTATGGGCTGGTTGCGCTGGGCTTTGGCATCGTCGCCATCGGCTGGCCGCTCTCTGCAGCCATGGCGCTGGCGTGGACACTGGGCGTGATGGCCATCGTTGAAGGTGTCATCAGCCTGTTCGCACTGGTCAGCGGCGGCAGCGGTGCCTCGCGTGGCTGGCTGGCGCTGTATGCCATCGCCTCGCTGGGTTTCGGCATCCTGGCGGTGATCAATCCGCTGGCCACCGCCAGCGTGCTGGTGCTGTTCCTGGCAGCGTGGCTGCTGGTGGCCGGCATCTATCGCATCGTGTTCGCGATCCGCGTGCGCAAGCAGATCCAGGGCGAGTGGCTGCTGATCCTCAGTGGCGTGCTGGCGGTGGTGCTGGGCCTGCTGTTCGCGGCCAACCCGTATGCGGGCGTGGCGGTGACCACGCTGTGGATCGGCATCGGCAGCCTGCTGTACGGGTTGCTGCAGGTGCTGGTGGCGTTCAAGCTGCGGAAGCTGAAGTGAGGGGCGCGCGTCCGCTCCTGCTGGGGGCGGCGCTGGTGCTGACCGGATGCATGCCGGGCGCCACGCCCGGCGCGCTGGCAGGCAAGGATCATGCGCCACGCCCCGGCGTGGATGTGCGCCTGAGCGCGGTCGATGCAGCCGGCAAGGGCACGCCGGTGCAGTGGCAGGGCCAGACCCTGGCGCTGCGCGAGCCACCGATTGCCGGCAGCGCGGATATTGCCGATGTGCGCTATGTGCTGGATGAAGGCAAGCAGCCGGGCCTGCAGATCCGCTATCGGCCGGAGGCGCATCAGCGCATCCACGATGGCACCGCGGCACTGGTGGGCCAGCGTGCGGCGATCAGCGTGGATGGTCGCGTGCTGATGGTGGCGACGGTGCAGGGGCCGTTCGGCGAATCGATGATGCTGAGCGGGTTGTCCAGCGTTGCCGAGGCGCGGGAGCTGGCGAAGCACATCACTGGCGAATGACGGGCGCGCCATGAACCCGCGCTGCGCGCGGAGGTCGACCAAGGTCGACCGCTACCGGGCGAAGCGGGCCTCGATCTCTTCCAGGGATTTGCCCTTGGTCTCCGGCAGCCAGAACGCGGCCACCAGGAAGAACACGAAGGTGCACGCCGCCCAGAACACGAACATGCTGGCGTAGCCGTAGTGGCCCACCGTGGGCAGGAAGATCGCGGCGATGGTGGTGGACACGAACTGGTTGATCAGCAGCGCGATGCTCATGCCGTTGGAGCGGATGCGGTTCGGCATCAGCTCCGACAGTGCCAGCCACACGCAGACGCCGGGGCCAACCGCGAAGAATGCGACGAACACCAGGATGCAGGCGGCCACTGCCCAGCCGTGTGCCGGTGGCGGCACCGGGCCGATGCGGGCCTGTTCGATGCGCAGCGGTGCCTGCGCTGCAGCGGCCGGATCGGCGAACGGGTTCAGGTGCAGTTTGCGGAAGAACGCGCCGATCACGCTGTCCGGCTGCACGGTGCCCGCACGCTCGATGCGCAGCTCGTGGTCGGTCAGGTTGTCGCTGCGCAGGGCGCGCACATTGGTGAAGTCGCCATAGGCATACGACACGGTCAGCTGCAGCGGCCGGCCTTCGCTGTCGATGCCAGCGCCAAGGCGCTGCCACTGCGCATCATCCAGTACCAGTTGCAGCCCATCGCCGCTGACAGCCGCCTGCAGCTGCGGCTGCACGTCGGTGCGGCCGCGTTCGGCCTGGAAGAAGAGGGTGGCGGCGGCCAGCAGGGCCACGCAGATGCCGCCGCTGCCGAGCATCAGCAGGAACTTGCGGCCCTTGCGGTCGACCAGCAGCAGCGCAACCACGGTCATCACCGCATTGAGCAGCTTGATCGCCACGTCGGCGCCATTGGCCACCGCGCCGGACAGGCCGGCCTGGTTGAGGATGTTCACCGCGTAGGCCAGCACCGAGTTGATGCCGGTGGCCTGGGTGCAGGCCAGCACCACGCAGGCGAGCAGGAACGGCACCACGTAGCGGCGACTGAGCAGCGGGTCGCGCTTGCCGCTGCTGTCGCTCGATTCCGGTGCCTGGATCTGTCCAAGCGTCGGTTCCACCTCCGAAGCCGGCAGTACGCGCTGCAGGCTGCGGCGCGCATCATCGATGCGACCGCGGCGCACCAGCCAGCGCGGCGATTCGGACAGCCAGAAGATGCCGGCGCAGAACAGCAGGCCCGGCGCCAGGCAGGTCCAGAAGATGGTGCGCCAGGCGTGGTCCTTCACCGCAAACAGCTCCTGCGCCTGCTGCGCGACCGGCAGTGAGCGCACGGCTTCGGCGGCGGCATCCACGGCGTGGGCGTGGTACAGGCCGATCAGTGCCGCCAGCACCAGGCCGATGGTCAGCAGCAGCTGGAACATCGCCGCGCCGCGGCCGCGCCGTTCGGGGCTGAGCACTTCGGCCAGGTACAGCGGAATCACCACGCCGATCAGGCCGCCACTGATGCCCTGCAGCAGCCGGCCGAGCAGCAGGGGCGTGTAGCCGGAGGCCAGTGCCATGATCGGGATCGAGGCGGTGAACAGCAGGCCGGCCAGCAGCATCGCACCGCGGCGGCCGATCAGGTCGGCAATCATGCCGGCGAACAGCGAGGACAGCACGCTGCCCAGCAGCACTGCCGCGACGACGAAGCCGAGCTGCTGGCTGCTGAGCTGCCAGGCGTGGCTGGCAGTCGCTTCAAGATAGGGCAGGGCGCCGGCGATGATGCCGATGTCGATGCCGTACAGCAGGCCACCGAGGCCGCCGATGAAGAGCAGGTAGCGTACGGGCCAGCGCGGAGCGGTGCTTGCAGTCATCGGCAGTTCCTGTGGTAGCGCCGGGCTATGCCCGGCGACGGTTCGTCGCAGATTGCTTTCTGTAGAGTCGAGCCATGCTCGACTGCTCTTCGTTCCGATATCGAGGTTCCCTGCACCGCGCGTTGCGCGGTGAGTCGAGCATGGCTCGACTCTACAAAAACGCAGATATCAGGCGTTTGCGGCGTTCAAATCAACTACGCGCCCACCAACCACCACCTGCTGCAGGCGCAGTTCGGCGTCCAGCACCACCAGGTCGGCACGGGCGTCGGGCGCGATGCGGCCGCGATCGTCCAGGCCCAGGTAATCGGCCGGGAACGTGGAAACACGCTGCGAGGCGTCGGCCAAGTCCAGGCCCACACGCACCAGATTGCGCAGTGCCTGGTCCATGGTCAGCGCGCTGCCGGCCAGCGAACCGGTCGCCAGGCGCACGCAGCCGCCGCACTTGTGCACGCGCTGTTCGCCCAGGGCGTACTCGCCATCGGGCATGCCCGTGGCGGCGGTGGCGTCGGTCACTGCGTACAGGCGCGGGATCGCGCGCGCGGCCAGGCGGATCACGCCGGGGTGGATGTGCTGCAGGTCGGGAATGATCTCGGCGTACTGCGCATGTGCCAACGCCGCCGCTGCAATGCCCGGGCGATAGTGATCGACGCCGGTCATGCCGTTGAACAGGTGGGTGAAGCCGGAGGCGCCGGCCTGCAGTGCCGCCACGCCTTCCTCATAGGTACCGGCGCTGTGGCCGAGCTGCACGCGGATGCCCATCGCCGAGAGCGCGGGAATCAGCGCGGTGTGCTCACCGATTTCCGGGGCCAGCGTCATTACCCGGATCGGTGCCAGCGCATGCAGCTGCTGCACCAGTGCAACGGTCGCCTCGATCGTGCGGTTGGGCTGCGCGCCCAGCCGCTGCGGGCTGATGAACGGTCCTTCCAGATGCACACCGACGATGCTGGCGGCGTCGGCATCGGGCGCCGCCATGGTGGCGGCCACGCCCTGCAGCGCGTGCTCGATCTCGTCCAGCCCGGCGGTCATGGTGGTCGCCAGCAGCGTGGTGGTACCGAAGCGCAGATGGGTGCGGGCGATGGTTCGCGCCACGTCGCCGCCCTGCATCAGGTCCACGCCGGCCGCGCCATGCACATGCAGGTCGATGAAGCCGGGCAGGATCACCGGCAGCTGCAGGTCGTCAGCGCCGCTGTGGTCATCCACCTGCAGCTGGCGCACGTGCGAATCGAAGTGGACGTGGCCACGCCGCCAACCCAGCGGGGTGAGGATGCGGCCATGCAGGGTGCGGGTGTCGGTCATGCGGTGGGCTCGGCGATGATCACTTCGATGCCCAGCCGCTGCAGCCCCTCACGGGTTGCGTCGTCAATGCCGGCGTCGGTGATGATGGCGTGGATCTGATCCAGCAGGGCGATGCGATGCAGGCTGACGCGGCCGAACTTGGAGGCGTCGGTCAGCACCACGATACGGCGCGCACGCTCGACCATGCGATGGTTGAGGCGGGCTTCGGCTTCATCGTGGGTAGTCAGGCCGAACTGCAGGTCCAGGCCGTCCACGCCCAGGAACAGGGTGTCGAAGCTGTACGAGTTGAGGCTGGCTTCAGCCTGGCTGCCCTGCAGCGACAGCGACTGCTGGCGCAGCAGCCCACCGGTCAGCAGTACGGTGATGCCTGCGGCATTGGCCAGTTCCCAGGCGATGTTCAGGCCGTTGGTCATCACCGTCACGTCGCGATGCGCGCGCAGGTGGCGGGCCAGGGTCATCGTGGTCGAGCCGGAGTCGATGATGATGTTGTCGCCGGGCTGCACCAGGCGCGCAGCGCGCGCACCGATCGATTCCTTCAGCGGCAGGTTCAGCGCGTCTTTCTCGTGGATGTCCTGTTCCTGCGGTGGCGTACGAACGAGCGTGGCGCCGCCGTGGGTACGGTTGGCCAGGCCCTGCGACTCGAAGTGGGTCAGATCGGCACGGATGGTCACCGCCGACACGCCAAAGCGCTCGACCAGATCGGCCACCTGCACCGAGCCGTGCTCGATCAGCAGCTGCAGGATCTGTTGCCGGCGGGAGCGGGTGTTGCGCATGGCCATTCTCGGTTTCGCGGGAAAAGGTAGAGATTAGCCGTTCGCAGCAACGGCGGCAGCCGAGCCCGCATTCTGCGTGCGGGGGCCGGCCTGGTTGGCGCTGCAGGCGCGGGCGTATTCGCCCAGGCACAGGCCGATGCGGTGCTGCACCAGTGCGGTGGGGGTGTTGGCCAGGTTGCCTTCGCGCACGGCGCGGTACTGCTCCGGCAGGTACTGGCTGAGCAGTACCAGCGGCGGCGCGTGCTGCTCCAGGTTGGCGAACAGGGTCTGCACCGCCTGTACCAGCGCCGGTTCGCCCCAGTAGTAGCGGCAGCGGTCGCTGAAGGAGTAACTGCGCAGCAGGCGCAGCGCCGCCTCATCGCCCTGGTAATAGGACTGCCAGTACTTCGGCTGCGCCACCATCACCTCGTCCAGCACCTGCGGCAGGCGCGAGCACTGCGCGGCCGGCAGCAGTTCGGCCTCGATCGCGGCCAGCGCGAACAGCGCCTCGCGATAGGCGAAGGTGGCGGCTGGGCCGACCTTCAGGATGGCAAAGTGGTCGCGCACCAGTGCATGCAGGCCGCTTTCGCGCTGGTAGTCAGTGGAATGCGCTTCGAACACGATGCGCGGCTGCTGTTCGAGGAAGCCGGCCAGCGTGCTGGCGGCGGTCGCGTCGTACTCGTGCACGCTGCTGTGGTCGAAGTCCACGCCCGGCTGCACCACCATCGCGATCACGCGCTGCCACGCGTCGCGAAGCTGCGGGGTATCGAACGCCTGCTGGTGGATGGCCAGGGTCTGCGCGGCGGCGGCGGGCGTGGTCACCTGCAGGCCCTCGGCAAGCGAGGCTTCGCCACCGGGAATCGGCACTTCGGTACCGATTACGTAGACCGGCGGCGGCAGGCTGTGTTCGGCGGCGGTGCGTTCGGCGATCTCGGCCAGCTCGGCCGAACGCGCGGCGACGATGGCATCGGGCAGCGGCACCGGGTCATCGGCACAGGACATGCTGCAGTCCAGGTGGATCTTGTGGAAGCCGGCAGCGACGTAGGCCTCGATCAGCACGCGCGCGTGGGTCATCGCTTCGGCAGCCGGGCGCTTCTGCCAGGCATTCGGGCCGAGGTGGTCACCGCCCAGGATCAGCCGTTCGCGCGGGAAGCCTTCCTCATCGGCCAGCGTGCCCACGTAATCGCGGTACTGCGGCGGGGTCATGCCGGTGTAGCCGCCGAACTGGTCGACCTGGTTGGAGGTGGCCTCGATCAGCAGCACGGTGCCGTGTGCCAGCGCCACGTGCATGGCCGCGCGCAGCACCTGCTCGTTGCTGCAGCAGACGCTGTACAGGCCGACGTTGGCACCGGCGCGGTGGGAGGCAAGCAGGGTCTGCAACGGGGACATGGTCAGGCTCCGGACATCAGGAAAACGAGGGTTGGCAGGCGAGCAGGGCAGCACCACGTGCGCCACCGGCATCGCCGAAGCGTGGTGGCACGATCGGTGGCACCTGCACACCCTTGAACAGATGGGCGGCGATGGCGGCGGGCAGGTGCGCGTACAGCGGCGCGTACTGCGATAGACCGCCGCCGAGCACGATCACGTGCGGGTCCAGCGCCAGCACCAACGCCGCCAGGCTGTGGCCGAGCAGGTCGCGATGGATGTCCAGCGCCTTGCGCGCGCGCGCATCACCGGCGTCGGCCAGGGCGATCACCGCGCTGGCGTCGGCGGCGCTGCCACCGAGGTGACGCTCGATCATCGCCACGCCACTACCGGAGACATAACGCTCCACGCAGCCCTGCAGGCCGCAGGCGCAGTCGATCAGCGGCAGGCCGTGGCGCTGCAGCAGATGACCGGGCACGCTCCAGTGGCCCCATTCGCCGGCCAGCCCGTTGAAACCGGACAGCAGGCGGCCGTGCAGGCAGAAACCACCGCCCGCGCCGGTGCCGAGGATGGCGCCGAACATGCTCGGATAGCCGTCGGCGGCACCGCCGTGTGCTTCCGACAGGGCAAAACACTGCAGGTCGTTGCCGAAATGCAGCGGCCGCTGCAGGCGCGCCTGCAGGTCGGCCGCAACGCTGTGGCCGGTCAACGCAGGCACGTTCGCGCTCAGCTGGCGGCCGCTGCGGCGGTCGCGCACGCCGGGTAGAGCGATGCCGATCGCCGCATCACTGCGGCCCAGCGCGGCATCGGCCTCGGCGACCAGGGTCACCACCGCCTGCAGGAAACCGTCGTAGTCGCCCTGCGGCGTGGCCACCCGGCGACGCCAGGTGACCTGCATCGCCGCATCGCACGCCACCAGCTCGATCTTGGTGCCGCCGATGTCGATGCCGTAGCAGGCGTGGGCGATCAGCTCAGCCATGGTGGATGGTGACGCCCTTGACCACGCGGTTGACGGTGCCATCCGGGAACGGATTGTCCGGAGTCAGGCCCAGCGCAGCCGAGCGCTGCAGCGCGAACAGCTGCGCGAAGCCCAGCCACACCGGTGCCAGCCACGGATCATCCAGTGCCGGTACGGTGAGGGTGTACTCGTCGTCCGCACCGATGTCCGAATGCGGGCCGATCGCCAGCACCTGGCCGGCCACGCCATCGCGGCGCAGTTCTTCCAGCAGGTCCTGTTCGTAGCGGCGCGCCAGTGGCTGCACGCTGCGCAGCACCACCACCAGGGTGTTGCCGTCCAGCGTCGATTTCGGGCCATGGCGGAAGCCCAGCGGGGTGTTGGCCAGCGCCAGCACGCGGCCGGCGGTCAGTTCCAGCACCTTCAGCGCGCACTCGCGTGCCAGCGCTTCCAGCGGGCCGCTGCCGAGGTAGATGATGCGGTTGAACGGGCGCTGTGCCAGCGCCGCCACCGGTGCATCCCACTGCGCCTGGCCTTCGCGGGCCAGCGCGGCGATCTGCTTCAGGCGCGCCACACGCGCATCCCACGGCGAGCGGTCGAACACGGTCAGTGCGGCCAGCAGCATGCAGGTCAGGCTGCTGGTCATGGCGAAGGCGCGGTCGCAGCTGGCCGACGGCATCAGCAGGGTGCAGGTATCGGCACGGCCGGCGCCACGACGGGCCAGTTCACCATCGGCATTGCAGGTGATGTCGAGGAAGCGCGCGTCATCCACGTCGCTGCGTACGCGGTCCACCGCCGCCACGCTTTCCGGGCTGGAGCCGCTGCGGCCGAACGAGACCAGCAGGGTCGGACGGTCGCGCTGCAGGTACAGCGCCGGGTGGGTCAGCAGGCTGGTGGTGTGCACCACGCGCACATCGGCCGGCCATTGCGCGTTGATTGCATCGGCCACCATTTCGGCGATGAAGCCGGAGCTGCCGGCGCCGGTGAACAGCACGCGCTGGTTGGGATCGTTGAGGCTGTCGCCGAGGAAGGCCTGCAGGCGGTCGCGGGCACGCGACAGGTCCTGTGCGAGGGCGTCCCACAGCGCAGGCTGCTGGGCGATTTCGGTAGCGGTATCGGCTCCGCCAAGGCGCTGCCAGGCGGACACATCGGAAAGCAGGGTGACGTCCATTCGGAGGTTCCAGTTGGGCCAGCGCACCATCTGTGTTTTCTTTCGAAATGTCAAATAGCGAAAGTAAAAGGAAAGAAAATGGCGTGGTGACTTTTCCCGCCCGGGTGTGCTCGGGAAAACGAAAGAACGGGCCGGATGCCGTATCGCACAATGCTTAACAGGCGCCTGCAAGCGCTTACACAAAGTATTGCGGCGCAACAACTTTCGTTTCAATAGAATATATCTTCCTTTTTCCTTTCAATTTGTTGACATCTTTCGAATCGCTGCCCTAGAGTCGGCCCAATCGCTTTCGAAACGCCCGGTGAACGGGTTGGGAGTCCGCGTGGAAAACTGCGTTCGTCGCTCGCCGCTGATGCTGGCCCTGCTGCCGGCATTGATGCTGGCGTCCATGCCGGCCCGGGCCGAGCCCGTCGGCAACCTGCGTTCGGTCAGCGCCAGCGCCAGCCGCGATGGCGTGCAGGGCTGGGACCTGCAGACCGACAAGGGCGCGCGCATCCGCATCGAACTGCCGGCCACCGACATCATCCGCGTGCAGGCCGGCCGCAACGGCACGCTCACCGGTGCAGGCGACAAGGCCGCGCCGATCGTGCTGCCGCAGCCCAAGGCGAACGTGCAGGCGCAGCTGGAAGAAGACGCACAGGAAATCCGCGTGCGCACCGAGTCACTGGTGCTGCATGTACAGCGGCAGCCGCTGCGCATGCGCCTGGAACGGCTGGACAACGGCCAGCCCACCGCGCTGTGGCAGGAACTGCAGCCGCTGGACCTGGATGCCACGCAGAGCGTGCAGGTGCTGTCCTCGCAGGCCGATGAAGGCTACTTCGGTGGCGGCCAGCAGAACGGCCGTTACCAGTTCAAGGGCCGCGAGCTGGAAGTGTCCTACTCCGGTGGCTGGGAAGAGGGCGACCGCCCCAGCCCGGCGCCGATGCTGCTGAGCAGCCGCGGCTGGGGCATGCTGCGCAATACCTGGAGCGATGGCAGCTACGATCTGCGCGAGGCCGACCAGGCCACGCTGCTGCACCGCGAAGACCGCTTCGATGCGTATTACTTCGTCGGCGCCGACCTGCCGAAACTGATCGAGCGCTACACCCAGCTGACCGGCCGCCCCAACATGGTCGCGCGCTGGGCGCTGTCCTACGGCGATGCCGATTGCTACAACGACGGCGACAACAGCAAGAAGCCCGGCACCGTACCCGAAGGCTGGAGCGACGGCCCGACAGGCACCACCCCGGATGTGATCGACAGCGTGGCCAGGCAGTACCGCGCCAACGACATGCCCGGAGGCTGGATCCTGCCCAATGACGGTTACGGCTGCGGCTACAAGCAGTTGCCGGAAGCGGTGAAGGGCCTGGCCAAGTACGGCTTCCGCACCGGCCTGTGGACCGAGAACGGCGTCGACAAGATCGCCTGGGAAGTGGGCAAGGCCGGCAGCCGCGTGCAGAAGCTGGACGTGGCCTGGACCGGCAAGGGCTACCAGTTCGCGATGGACGCCAACCGCCAGGCGTTCAACGGCATCCTCGACAATTCCGATTCGCGCCCGTTCCTGTGGACGGTGATGGGCTGGGCCGGCATCCAGCGCTATGCCGTGGCATGGACCGGGGACCAGAGCAGCAGCTGGGATTACATCCGCTGGCACGTGCCGACCCTGGTCGGTTCGGGGCTGTCCGGCATGGCCTACGCCAGCGGCGACGTCGATGCGATCTTCGGCGGCAGCGCCGAGACCTTCACCCGTGACCTGCAGTGGAAGGCGTTCACCCCGGTGCTGATGGGCATGAGCGGCTGGTCGTCGAACGCGCGCAAGCACCCGTGGTGGTACGACGAGCCCTACCGCAGCATCAACCGCGATTACCTGAAGTTGAAGATGCGCCTGACCCCGTACATGTACGGGCTGGTGCACGAGGCCGCGCAGACCGGCGCGCCGCCGGTGCGTGGCCTGATGTGGGACAACCCGAGCGATCCGCATGCGCAGGATGAAACCTACAAGTACCAGTTCCTGCTCGGCCGCGACCTGCTGGTGGCGCCGGTGTACCGCAGCCAGGCGGCCAGCCGTGGCTGGCGCCGCGACATCCATCTGCCGGCCGGCGGCTGGATCGACTACTGGGATGGCCGCCGCGTGCAGGCCGCCGCCGATGGCCGCCAGCTCGACCGCCAGGTCGACCTGGCCACGCTGCCGGTGTTCGTGCGTGCCGGCGCGATCCTGCCGATGTACCCGTCGATGCTGTTCGACGGCGAGAAGCCTCTCGATGAAGTGACGTTCGACCTGTACCCGCAGGGCGATTCGCAGTACACGCTGTACGAAGACGACGGCAACACCCGCCGCTACCAGCAGGGCGAATCGAGCACGCAGCAGATCCGCGTGCAGGCGCCGGCGCAGGGCAGTGGCCCGGTGCAGGTGCAGATTGATGCCGTGCAGGGCCAATACAACGGCCAGCTGGCGCAGCGTCGCTATGGCCTGCGCGTGCTCAGCCGCCAGGCGCCGCGCGCGGTGCAGGCCGGTGGTCGCGCGCTGCCGGCGCTGGCCGATGCCGCTGCGTTCAACAACGCCAGTGAAGGCTGGTACTTCGATGCCCAGGAGCGCCGTGGCACGCTGCACGTGCGTACCGCCGCCCAGGACATCCGCCAGCCGCTGCAGTTGCAGCTGGACTTCGCGGTGGCTGCCGCGGCCGCCGACGATGCCTATCCGGCCGCGCCGGTGCTGGGCCGCGAACTGCCGGCCGACAGCCTGCTGGTGGTGAATCGCCCGGCCGAAGAACCCGGCCATGCGCTGGAGAATGCCTTCGATGATGATCCGGGCACCTGGTTCCGCAGCGTGCGCAACCAGGCCGTGCGCACCGGTGCCCACGAATGGGTGGTGGGCTTCGGTGAGCGCAGGATGATCGATGGCATCGACATCGCGCCGCGCAACGACAAGAACTGGAAGCACGGCCAGGTGCGCGACTACGAGGTGTACCTGGGCGACAGCAATGGCGAGTGGGGTGAGCCGATCGCACGTGGCCGCCTGCAGTTGAAGGAAGGCGTGCAGCGCATCGACTTCCCGGCCCATGCCGGCCGCCTGCTGCGTTTCCGCGTGCTGAGCGTGCAGAACCCCGAAGGCGACGGCGCCAGCAGCACCGACCCGATGGTGACCGCCGCACAGGGCACCGCCCGCGCCTTCGATGCATTGCAGCCGCGCGATGTCGGCCCGATCGCCTTGTCCACCTTCCACATTCTTGAACACCAGGAACCGGAGCGACCGGCCCGGCAGCGCTATCTCTCCGAGCTGCCGGTGCCGGCCGCGCTGGCCAGCCAGGTGCGCACCGACCAGTCGTTCCGTGGCGACGCCGGCATGCGCATGAACGGCCTGCAGTTCCGTCGTGGCCTGGGCGTCGGCGCCAACAGCCGCATCGACCTGCGCCTGCAGGGCGGCTGGCACCTGCTGCGTGCCGACCTCGGCATCGACGACGCCTGCCGCACTGCCGGTGGCCTGCAGTTCCAGGTCTGGGGTGACAACCGCCTGCTGTACGACAGCGGCCTGGTGAAGGCGCCCGGCGTGGTCAAGCCGGAGCTGGACATCCGTGGCCTTTCCACCCTGAGCCTGCGCACGCTGGGTGCGCAGGGCAGCCAACCCGCCCAGGTCTGTGCCAACTGGGCCAACGCCGTGCTGATCGGCCAGGAGGGCGACTCCGCCAGCATCGTCGCCCCATGACTCCCTCGTAACACCGCTCCTCCCCCCGCCCATTCCGACTACGGCCCTCATGGCCGTGGCCCGGGAGCGTTTTGCCCGCCGAACGCCCACGCGCTCACTTTTTGCGCCGCACCCCTGCCAGGAGAGAACCCCGATGTTGCCCGCACGCCACCACCGCCCCCCCTGTCGTTCGATCGCTCCGCTGTCGCTGGCCATCGCCGGCGTGCTGCTGTCGGTCGCCGTTCCTGCCTTCGCCCAGGAGAGCAAGGACAAGGCCACCGACCTGGCCCGCATCGAGGTCACCGGCTCCAACATCCGCCGCACCGACGTTGAAACCGCCTCGCCGGTGCAGGTGATCAGCAAGCAGGACATCCAGAACATGGGTGCGCGCACGCTGCTGCAGGTGCTCGACAACCTGCCGGCCGCACGCCCGGCGCAGCAGGACGCGCGTTCGCTGTTCACCGGTTCCGACGGTGCTTCGCAGGCCAACCTGCGTGGCCTCGGCGCACAGGGCACGCTGGTGCTGCTGAACGGTCGTCGCCTGTCGTACTACGGTGCACCGGCCGGCTTCCAGACCCAGTTCGTCAACATCGATGCGATCCCGGCCGCGGCCATCGAGCGCATGGAAGTGCTGACCGATGGCGCTTCGGCGGTGTATGGCACCGACGCGGTGGCCGGCGTGATCAACGTGATCACCAAGCGCAACTTCCAGGGCGCCGAGGTCAGCTTCACCAACGACACCTCCTCGCGCATCGACTCCTACGGCGAGCGCCAGGCCAGCATCACCGCCGGCTTCGGCGACCTGGCCGAGAACCGCTTCAACATCTACGGCGCGGTGAACATGTACCGCCGCGACGCGATTCCGCTGAGCGACTTCTACGACAAGCGGCCTGACCAGTACTACGTCAACAAGCCGAACTATCTCAACGACCTGCGCCTGGGCGTGGGCAGCAAGCCGGGCGAGTTCAACCCGGGCAGCTACTTCGCCTTCGATCCGGTCACTGGCCGCCGCGTGCAGGAAGCTGCGCCGGGCTGCAAGAACGTGCTGACCAGTGAAGCGGCCGGTCCGCGTTGCGTCTGGGAAACCTGGATGAACAACGAGATCGATGCCGGCGCCAAGTCCGAGCGCAACACCGCCTACCTCAACGGCACCTTCCTGGTGGGTGACAGCACCGAGATCTTCGCCGAGGCGACCTACACCGACATCGACCTGCGCGCCAACGGCGGCACGCCGCGCACCTACGGCACCACCACCGGCAACCCGACCAGCTGGTTCTCGCGCAACACCGGCAACACCGTCAACCAGTTCCTGTACCCGTTCCTGGGCCCGAACAACGAGTACAACCACGCCAGCCCGCAGATGAAGGCGATGATGGGCGGTGTGGTCGGCCTGAACTACCTGCTGCAGGATGCCGGCGCCAACTACTTCGGCCAGCGCAACACCGACAAGAGCTACCGCGTGCTGGCCGGTGCGCGTGGCAACCGGGGTGACTGGAACTGGGAGACCGCCTTCGCCAGTGCCGGCACCCATTCCACCACGTACCAGACCATCAACGTCAACACCAAGGGCTTCGAGAAGGCCTTCGGTCCGTACACGATCGATCCGGGTACCGGCCGCGTGATCATCTCCGACCACCCGGCGTACAAGTTCGGCGAGATCAGTGAAGCCAACGCTGCCTTGATCCGTGAAGCGTTCCCGACCTTCGACATCCAGTCGTGGACCCGCCTGCACACCCTGGACGGCAAGATCGAAGGCCCGTTGTTCCAGCTGCCGGCTGGTGAGATGCGTGCCGCGTTCGGCTTCAATGCCAGCCGTGAGACCTTCTATACCCCGGGCAACGCCGATGCGGCCAACGGCCTGATCACCCAGCAGGGCGGCTCCTGGTTCGACGGCAAGCGCAACACCTACGCGCTGTTCGCCGAGACCGTGGCGCCGATCACCGACAAGCTGGAACTGGACGCGGCGGTACGCGTGGACAAGTACCCGAACTTCAGCGCCAACGTCGCGCCGAAGATCGGCTTCAAGTACCAGGCGTTCGATCAGCTGATGCTGCGCGGTACCTACTCGACCGGTTTCCGTGCACCGAGCCTGGCCGAATCCGGCAACGGCGGCGTGTTCGCGCAGCTCGGCGGCTACCGTGACGAGCTGCGCTGCAACGAGACCAACGCCATCGCCAACCTGCTGCTGAAGTCGCAGCGGCCGGGCGATGTCGATCTGGGCAAGACCCTGCTGAACGTCGATTGCAGTCGCACCGTGGCACGCATGACCCAGCCGAACAAGGACCTGAAGCCGGAGAAGGCGAAGATCGCCACCCTCGGCTTCGTCTACGAGCCGGCAACCTGGCTGTCGGTGTCGGCCGACTACTGGTTCATCTACCGCGACAATGAAATCGTCGCGCCGGACTACCGCCGCATGGAAGACATCATCTCCTCGTCGCGTTCGCCGATCACCGACAGCGACCGGGCCAACCTGGCGCAGCTGGCGGCGATGTGTGCCGACCCGGCCAGCGGCGTGAACTGCCCGTCGGCACTGCCAGGCTATTCCGCCGGCAACGTGGCCAGCGTGGTGGGCCAGTACAAGAACCGTGGCAAGACGCTGATCGACGGCTTCGACATCGACGCGCGCAGCCGCTTCTCGCTGGGTGACTGGGGCAACCTGAACATCGGTCTGGCTGCCACCATCGCCAACCGAAACCGCTTCTACATGGACGAAGCGAGCGGCTGGTACTACGGCGACGTGGTGGGCTACTACAACAACCCGCGCCTGCGTGCCACGCTCAACGCCGACTGGACCTACAAGCAGGTCACCACCAGCATGTTCGTCAACTATGTGGGCGGCACCAAGTGGGCCACCGACCAGGTCGACGAAAAGAGCAACAACAAGGAAACCTGCACCGGCGGCTACCTGGCCCTGCAGAAGAGCAAGTGCGACGGTGCACCGTCGTGGTGGACCGCCAACATGAGCGTCACCTGGCGCCCGGATGATGCGTGGAATCTGAGCTTCACGGTCAAGAACCTGTTCAACCGCCTGCCGTTCTACGACCCGAACAGCTTCCTGGGTGACTCCAGTGACTACGCAACGATCTTCGGTCGTGGTTACAGTGTGACCATCGGCTACCGGTTCAAGTAATTCCGTTTGCGTGACCTGGCGTGCCGGCTGCGGTCGGCACGCTGCCAAGAGGAGAGATGTTTGCCATGAAGCGTAGGGAATTCATCGCGGCCAGTGCCGCTGTTGCCGCCAGCAGCCTGTTGCCGCAGACCCCGGCATGGGCACGCGGGCGCAAGGTGCGCCTGGCCATGATCGGTACCGGCATGCGTGGCCTGGTGCTGCTGAAGGAACTGGTGCGCCGCGACGACGTCGAGGTGGTCGCCCTGTGCGACATCGAGCCGATCATGCTCGGCCGCGCCACCGAGATGGTGGCCAAGGCGGGCAAGCCGGCGCCGAAGACCTATGGTCAGGACCGCGACACCAATGCCTGGAAGCGCCTGCTGGAACAGAAGGGCATCGATGGCGTGATCATCGCCACGCCGTGGGAGTACCACGCGCCGATGGCGATTGCCGCGATGCAGGCCGGCGTGGCAGTGGGCTGTGAAGTGGTGGCCGGCATCACCCTGCAGGACCACTGGGACGTGTTGAAGACCCAGCTGAGCACCGGCACCCCGTACATGCTGCTGGAGAACGTCTGCTACCGCCGCGACGTGATGGCCGCGCTGCAGATGGTGCGCCAGGGCCTGTTCGGCGAGCTGGTGCACCTGCAGGCCGGCTACCAGCACGACCTGCGCGGCGTGAAGTTCAATTCCGGTGACCCGAACCAGCCATACGACAGCGGCGTGGAGTTCGGGCCCAAGGGCTGGAGCGAAGCGCGCTGGCGCACCGAGCATTCGGTGGAGCGCAATGGTGAGCTCTACCCCAGCCACGGCATCGGCCCGTGCGCGATGTACACCGGCATCAACCGCGGTAATCGCTTCACCCACATCAACGCCTTTGCGACCAAGGCGCGCGGCCTGCACGAATACACCGTGGCCAAGAGTGGCGGCACCACCCATCCCAGCACCAAGGTGAAGTTCAAGCTGGGCGACATCGTGACCACCACGCTGGCCTGCGAGAACGGCGAGACCATCCTGCTGCAGCACGACACCTCGCTGCCGCGCCCGTACTCGATGGGCTTCCGCGTGCAGGGCACCAAGGGCCTGTGGATGGATGTGAACCATTCGATCCACATCGAAGGCCGCAGCCCGCCGCACCAGTGGGAAGAGTTCAAGAAGTACCAGGATGAGTACGAGCACCCGCTGTGGAAGCAGAATGCCGACACCGCCGCCAGCGCCGGCCACGGCGGCATGGACTGGTTCGTCATCCACGCCTTCGTGGAAGCATTGAAGGCCAAGGCGCCGATGCCGATCGACATCTATGACGCGGTGACCTGGAGCGCGATCACCCCGCTGAGCGAGCAGTCGATCGCCAACAGCTTCCAGACGCTGGAGTTCCCGGACTTCACCGCTGGCGCGTGGAAGCAGCGCAAGCCGATCTTCGCGTTCGACGGCAAGTACTGATCCGCTCTTTGTAGCGTCGGGCCATGCTCGACTGTTTTGAACACAACGCCGGGCACTGCCCGGCGTTGCTGTATGTGGGCCCCCCTCTGCCACGCCCATGCTAGGCTCGGATACGTACCTGGCAGATGACGCCAATCGGTGGAGAGGAGCTTCCGGATGCGCGTGCTGACCTTCACCTGTCCACTTTGCGGCGCTGCCGGGCAGCGATTCCCGCTGCTTTCCGCATCGAGACGGCAGGCGAAGACGGCATGCAGGGGATGTGGCGTGGTGCTGCGCTCGGATCCCCGCTTGGGCCTGCATACGCTCTACCTGCTGTATACGCAGATCGTCGTGCTGCTCGCTGCATTGCCCATGATCTGGGCCTATGCTTCCGGCCGATGGTTCTGGTTGGCTGCGATCTGGGCCATGGTGTTGGTGTTGTCCTGGTTCCCAGGCGTGATCAGGCACGCACGAAGTCCGATCGTGCGCGCCTGCCGGGATCCCGATTACAGCTACGCGCGCAGGCCTTGCGCACCATCCACCGGCGGCACCGCAGAACCGGCGCCGCGCAGCCGCATTCCATGATGGCTATCGATGGATGTCCTACGGTGTTCGCGTCGGTCCCAGCTCAATCGGCAGGCCAACCCGCTGCCACCCGGTCCGCCAGCACCAGTTCGGTATCCATCTGCCGGCCATCGCGTAGATAGCGGATGCCAACGCGCGTTCCCACCGGACGCTCGCGCAGCAGCGTACGCCAGTCCCCCAGTATCCGTGCGGCAATCGGCTCTCCCGCAATCATGACGATGCAGTCATCCCTGCGCAGGCCGGCGCGTGCACCGGCGCTGGTCGGCGCTACATCGGCTACGCGCAGTGCACCGTCCTCGGCCTGCAGCCACAGTCCGCTGCGGTCGAAGGCATCGGTCTGCGTGCTTTCAGCGTTGGGCACCAGATAAAGGCGCTTGGTGTCGTAGTCGATGCCCATGGAGAAGCGCCGCAGCACGCCGCCGCCCAGGATCGCGCCATAGTCGGCCAGGGCCAGCGCGCCCTTGTCGGTGCTGGACAGATCCCCCACCAGGCCGGTGACCTTGATGTCGCCCATGCGCAGCACACCGAGCCGGGCCGGTCGCGCGCGGCCTGGGCCACCGAGGCCCCATCCAAGCACGGCCTCCTCGCTGGCGTGGTACTTCTCCAACAAACGATGGGTGCGTACGAACGGGCTGCTCAGGCTCAGCGAGTTGCGTGAGCCGGTGTCCAGCCACAAGCGCAGTGGAATGCCGTCCAACTCGCCATTCAGTACCGGCGCGCGGTCGTCCTGCTCGAACGGCAGCACCACCGCGTTGGCGGGCGGCTGGTAGTGGCCCGGCCGGGTGAAGCTGAGCACGCGCGCGCCATAGTCGAAGGTGGTGACGAAGCGCAGGAAGGTCTCGTAGCCGATGAAGCCATCATGCGGCACGCCCATCGAGTTGATCTGCTGGCCGAGGTCGATGATGTGGAACACCGGGTTTGCAAGGTGCGCGCCACCGATGCGCAGGTGGCGGGCCTGTGCCAGGCCCAGGTCGCTGGCGTTGTCACCGGCACCATGCACGCTCAGGCGGCCTGTGGTGGTCAGCCCCAGGCGCTTGGCAGCGGTGGGCGTCAGCAGGTTGATGGCGCCGGTATCCACCAGGAATCGCACCGGCTGGTCGTCCACTTCGGCCTCGATGTAGACATGGTTGTTGATCAGATCGAACGGATTGCGGGTGGTGCCGCTGGCATCCTCGATGTAGCTGTCGTGGGCCATCACCGGCGGCGCATACACGGTGTCCGCTACCGGCCCATCCACCTGGTAGCGCTGCACCTGCACGTCGCTGCGCAGGCGCGGGTCGGCACGGCCCTGGGCATCGAGCGTATCGGTGACGATGCGATGGGGCAGCAGCAGGCCATCGACCGCCCGGTAGTCTTCCAGCGTGGTGACGGTGGGTGTGCGCGCGGAGGCGATGATCACCCGGCCGAGCTGGCCGCTGCGGGTGTCGAACCAGAGCTCGATCGGGTCCGCGCCCTCCGGCGTCGTCGACAGCACGTCATAGCGCTGCCCGTCGTGGACCTCGGTACGTGGGCCTGCAAAGCGCGAGGCCGGATAGGCGCTGGACCAGTAGGCGCGGGTGGCCAGCCACGCCTGCGTGCGGGCAGTGCGGCGTGGCACGGTGCCATCCAGCAGGCCTACTTCGCCGCCGTAGTCGCGGCGCCACGACAGCTTGCCGTCGAAACCCTGCGCAACGGTGAAGGTCCCCAGCTGCGCCTGTTCGGCATAGCGCCCGGCGCGCAGGTCCTGGTTGAGCTGCCAGCGGCCCTGCAAGCCACCGACCGACTGCTCGCCCTCAGCCTGCAGGCGCTGTACCGACAGCCACGGCTCGCCGCCACTGGCTGCACGGGCGCGGGCCAGCACACCCGCCGCATCCCCCACCGCAGCCTGCGCAGGAACCGCCAGCATCCACAGCAGGCCGAACATCATCCGTTGCCATCGCATTGCATCACCTTCTTCGTCGGGTCGAGCGCTGATGGCAACGCAGCGGCGGGCGCCGTTCGACCGGGCGTGAAGGATTGGACGTTCAGCCGGAGGTGGCGCGGCTGCGGCGGTACTCGCTCGGTGTCTGCCCGGTGGCGCGCTTGAACGCGCTGTTGAACGTGGACTTGCTGCCGAAGCCAGCGGCAAGGCCGATGTCCAGCACGCTGCGTGGGTCAGCCGGGTCGGAGAGGCAGGATTTCGCCGCCGTGATGCGGAAACCGGTCACGAACTCGGAGAAGCTCTGGCCCAGGCCCTGGTTGAGCGCCTGCGAGACCTGGTTCGGTGACCAGCCGCTATGCTGGCTCAAGCCCTGGAGATCGAGTCCGGGGGCTTCATGCAGGTGTTGGTCCTGCATCAATGCGGTCAGCGCGCTGGCGATGGCCGCGCATTGCGCCGCGTCGATGCCCGAGCGCTGGTAGCGTGCGACGGCGACGTCCTCGGTGGGCGCGGGGACAAGGTTCCCCATGTCCGGTACTGCGGCGCTCACAGACGCGCGCAGCTGCTGCCGCACCACACGGCAGGCCAGCAGATACATGCCGGCGGTGGTCAGCAGACTGAGCCCGATGCTGGCCAGCAGCGGAGCGGTATCCGGCGGCCACCGGTTCATCGTGCTGGCAAGCCAGCACCCCGCCATCACGATCGCCAGCCCGCGCAGCCCGCTGTGCTGGATGGCGGTTCCGCGCGGGGCCGAAGGCGTACGCAGCGAGAGCCACAGCGTGGCCAGCAGGTAGGGTGCACCCTGCAGCAGCCAGCCATGGAAGCTGAGCTGGAACAGCGCATTGCCCAGTGGCGAGACGTCGAAAGGCGCGACTGCGTTCAACAGGGAAATGACGAACGCGAGAACGGCCGGCAGCAGATGCGCGACCGGCAACGGCGACGCATGCTCCCGCGCGGGCGCCAGCAGTGCACGTGCATGGCCGTACAGCAACGGGCCCAGCAGATAGACCAGCGGCACCTCGATGACCCGCAGCCAGCGCACCGCGTCGGCCGACAGCCACGCCTGGCCACCCAACAGCACCAGCCCGAACAGATTGGCGGCGGCGAAACAGGCGAAGAAGGTGGTGAGCAGATGACTGCCACGCCGAGCGCGGCCGAAGCTCACTCCGGTGGACAAGGCGGCCAGGCCCAGAATCGCAGCGCCTGCCGCCAGCTGCAGCAGATCCGGTGGCGTCATGCGCGCAGTGTTGATGATGCGCGCGGCAACGTCCAGCGCGGATAGCAGCGTGCAGGCAACAAGCGGGGGAGATGGCGCGCCCGGAGGGATTCGAACCCCCGACCAATGGCTTCGGAAGCCACTACTCTATCCGGCTGAGCTACGGGCGCGTTGTAGAACCGCCGCGCCGTCGGCCGGTGCCGGGGCGGGCATCGCAGCGCCATGAAGCGGTGCGGGACCGGCATTCTATCCAGTTTCGCCGAACAAATCTCCCCCCACGGGCAAAGCCCTGCCAGAGGGGCAGGAGTATCCTATCGCCATGGCTGATACCCCCCTCACTTCGCCGCAGTCGCCGGCGACGCCGCGTTGGCGGCATTACTGGAGTCTGATGCGCGCTGATCGCCCGATCGGCACGTTGCTGCTGCTGTGGCCCACCTGGTGGGCGTTGTGGCTGGCCGCGGGCGGCCTGCCGCCGCTGTGGACGCTGTTCGTGTTCACCGCCGGCGTGTGGCTGACCCGCTCGGCCGGTTGCGTCATCAACGACTATGCCGACCGCTGGCTCGACCCGCATGTGGAGCGTACCAAGGCGCGTCCGCTGGCCACCGGTGCGATCAGTGGCCGCGCTGCGCTGGCGTTGTTCGCGGTGTTGATGCTGGTGGCATTCGGCCTGGTGCTGACCCTGAACGGGCTGACCATCGGCCTCAGCTTCATCGGCGTGTTCCTGGCCGCCAGCTACCCGTACCTGAAGCGCTACACCCATCTGCCGCAGGTCTACCTGGGCATGTCGTTCGGCTGGGGCATCCCGATGGCGTTCGCCGCCGTGCAGGGCGAGGTGCCGATGCTGGGCTGGCTGCTGTATGCCGGCAACATCCTGTGGTCCACCGCCTACGACACGTGGTACGCCATGGTCGACCGCGAGGACGACCTGAAGATGGGCTCGCACTCCACCGCGATCCTGTTCGGCGACCTTGATCTGGTCATCCAGGGCGTGTTGTATGCACTGTTCCTGGCCACCATGGCGCTGGTAGGCGTACGCGGCGGGCTGGGTGGGTACTACCTGGCCGGCGTGGCCGTGGCCACTGCGCTGGTGGTGTACGAATTCTGGATCTGCCGCAACCGCGAGCGCGGCCCGTGCTTCAAGGCGTTCCTGCACAACAACTGGGTGGGCGCCGCGCTGTTCGCCGGCATTGCCGTGGATCTGGCGCTGCGTTGAGCCCAGGGTCGGATCCCTTTTCCTGTGGGAAAGGGCTCCGACCCCGCCACCTACGACCAATAGGTGGCAGACAGCCCGCACCCCACCGCCCAGAATCGGTCCATCGAACCTGGGAGGGTAGGCGATGGCCTCGACGGCAGCAGTACAGGACGGCTGGATGGCGCGCGCTGCGCTGCGCTCGGCCGCCTGGGCGGAAAAATGGTTCCCCGATGCGTATGTATTCGCGGTGCTGGGCGTGGTCATCGTCGCGCTGGCCGCGATGGGCTTCGGCTCGACCCCGCAGGCCACCGCCAGCGCCTTCGGTGACGGCTTCTGGAGCCTGATTCCCTTCACCATGCAGATGGCCTTCGTGGTCATCGGCGGCTACGCCGTGGCCACCGCGCCGGTGGTCGCGCGCTTCATCGACTTCCTCGCCCGCGTGCCGCGCACCGGTCGTGGCGCGGTGGTGTACGTGGGCCTGGTCAGCATGCTGGCCTCGCTGCTCAGCTGGGGCTTCTCGCTGGTGTTCGGCGGCCTGCTGGTGCGCGCGCTGGCGCGCCGTACCGAACTGCGCATGGACTACCGCGCGGCCGGTGCTTCGGCGTATCTCGGTCTGGGTGCGGTGTGGGCGATGGGGCTGAGTTCCTCGGCCGCACAGCTGCAGGCCAACCCGGCCAGCATGCCGCCGGGGCTGGTCGAGATCACCGGCGTATTGCCGTTCACCGAAACCATCTTCCTGTGGCAGTCGATCGCGCTGACCTCGGTGCTGATCCTGGTCTCGCTGCTGATTGCCTGGTTGACCGCACCCGCCGCCGCCAGCGCCCGCACCGCCGAGGAGTTCCCCGGCGCTGCGCAGGCCGAGCCGGAGCCGCTGCAGCGACGCACGCGCCCGGGCGAATGGCTGGAGTACAGCCCGCTGCTGACCGTACTGCTCTCGCTGCTGGCGTTCGGCTGGCTGTTCAACGAGTTCGCCAACAAGCCGGTGATCACCGCCATCGCCAACCTCAATACCTACAACTTCCTGTTTATTTCGCTGGGCCTGCTGTTGCACTGGCGTCCGCGCAGTTTCCTCAACGCGGTGGCCAAGGCGGTACCGAGCACCACCGGCGTACTGATCCAGTTCCCGCTGTACGGTGGCATCGCGATGATCCTCACCCACGCGGCCGGCGGCGATGGGCAGACGTTGGCGCACCGGTTGTCGAGCCTGTTCGTGCACGTGGCCAGCACCGATTCGTTCGCGCTGGTGATGGGCGTCTACTCGGCGGTGCTGGGTTTCTTCGTACCGTCCGGTGGTGGCAAGTGGATCATCGAGGCGCCGTACGTGATGCAGGCCGCCAATGAACTGAAAGCGCACCTGGGCTGGGCGGTGCAGGTCTACAACGCGGCCGAAGCGCTGCCGAACCTGATCAACCCGTTCTGGATGCTGCCGCTGCTGGGCGTGCTGGGCCTGAAGGCACGCGACATCGTCGGCTTCACCTTCATCCAGTTGCTGGTGCACATTCCGCTGGTGCTGGGCCTGCTGTGGCTGCTGGGCATGACCCTGGCGTATGTGCCACCGGTGATGCCCTGAATGCAAGGCTGGCGTCCGTGCCCGAACAGGACGCCAGCCTCGTTCAGCGCGTGTTTCCAGCGGAGTACGCCATGAATGCGCGGACCCGTGCCGCCTGCATGAGCACATGCCGAAGCCGCATGAATCCTTCAGCGGCTTGTGCTGCAAGGGGCTCTGCGCGTTCATTCACAGGCGTACACACAGGTGTAGCCGTCCGCCAACGCGCGATTAACTCTTCGCTGCAGACGATGGCCGCGTCCACCGCATTCCGCGCGTGGCTTTCGGAGAACGGACATGGCACAGCAGAACCAGAACCCGAACCAGAAGCAGCAAGGCCAGCAGAACCAGCAGGATCAGCAGCAGGGGCGTCGTGACCAACAGCAACAGCAGCAACAACAGCAGGATCAGCAGCGCAAAGAGCGCAACCAGCAGCAGGGCGGCCACGACGAAGAAGAATGACCGCGCCGCGCATGCGGAGTGACCGGTGAAGCCCCGCCTTGCGCGGGGCTTCGCTTATTCCAGCACCCCGATGCGCTGCAGCACCGGCGCCGCCGACATGTCGTTCGGATTGGTGCCAGGCTGATCCTGCGGCACCTCCATGCCCATGCCGCGGTACAGATCAATCCAGTGCTGGGCGATCTGCCCGGTCTGCGGATTGCGGAAGTTCATCGGCTGCAACGCGAATACATGGTGCGCACGAAACGCACGTTCGATGAAGTCGGAACAGTAGTAGCTGTCCTCGTTCAACACATACGACGTGTTGTACGGCTTGCCCAGCATCGTGCGCGCGGTGGCGACCGCATCCCTGATCGCCGCCTGCTGCGGCGCGCGCAGGCGATAGACCACGATCTGCCGCTGCTTGGCGCGCGCCTCCTGGCGGAATTCGACCAGCGATTGCCGGCGCGATCCTTTCTCGTCTGCATGCAATACCTCCCAGCCCTTCGGCGCGGAAGCGACCAGCGCGACGTGATCGAAGCTGGGTGCGCCCTGCTTGCCGGTGGCATCGTCGATGGCCGCACTGAGACCGCTGCGGCCGGCGGTGACGAACAGCAGGTCGCCCTCGTGGACATCGACGGCCCTCGCCACCGCCGGCCACAGGGCGGGCAGCAGCAGGCCGATCAGGAGCAGGAGGCGATGCATGAGGACTCTCGGACAGGCGGAATGCCGGAATTGTAGGGTGCGCGGTAGCATGGAGCGACCGGACCGGATTCAGGATGAGCCCATGCGTCGTTACCGTTCTGCCGCACTGCTGACGCTCGCCTGCGGCGTGGTGCTGGTTGCCTGCACGCCAGCGCCGCAGCCACCGCAGACCGCGGCCGAAACCGTGCCTGCCGCAGCTGTACCGGCGACCGCCGCTATCGAGCCCACGGCTGTGGCTGCACGCAGTGAGTGCCCCTACCCGGACTTCGATGCGTTCCTGAAGCATTTCGGCAACGAGATCGCGTTGCAGGAAAAGGCCACCGCCGATCCGCTGCTGGACAGCTACATCGATGCCGAGGCCGAGCCGGAACCGCGCAAGGTGGAAAGCCGGCTGGCGCTGGCCGATGTCGAGTGGCCGGTGATGCCTGATCCCGCCGCACTGGCCGGGCAGGGCCGCGAAATGCAGGTCAGCCCCCTGGCCGATGGACAGCGGCAGGTGCAGATCCGTACGCCGGACAGCAGCGACCAGCAGACCTACACCTTCGCGCAGGCGCCCTGCTGGACGCTGGTCAAGCGTGAGGATGAGTCGATCTGATGGCTGATCCGGCACAGGCGCGGCGGGCCAGCGGCTGCTAGGCTCGATCCCTGGTCCAGGCAGGGAGACGCCGATGCAGGCTTTCAGGAAGCGCACCACCACCGCCGCCATTGCCGCCGTATTGGCGATAGCCCCCTTCAGCGGCGCGCAAGCACAGTCGGTGCATGCCGATGACCGCACCTACTTCGCCAGCGCCGCGTCCGAACAGACCGCGCGCGACGCGCTGGGCAAGCGCGTCGAGGCCCTGCAACAGGCGTCCACCCTCGCACCGGCGGAACGCTTCCAGCAGGCCGAGGCACTGGAGGCGCAGTGCCTGCGGCATCTCGCCTATCTGCATCTGCAGTCCGCCCGCAACGCGCGCGATCTTCGCCCGGCACAGGCGATGGAGCAGGCAGCGGGGCTGTGCAGCCGCATCGCTCGCAGTGGTCGCGCCGCACTGCGCGAGGCGCCCGCAGATGCGGCGTGGGCAGCACCGTATGGCTTCCTGCGCGCACGGGCGCTGAAGGAGGCTGCCACCCCGGCCAACGCCGCGTTGGATGAGGCCGTGGAGGCACTGGCCGATCCGGCGCTGGACAGCTTCGCGCGCCTGCGCGGGCAGATCCTGCGCAGCGCCGGGTACCCGCAGATCGAGCACGGCGGTCGGCACTGGGACACGGGGCGCGACAAGCAGGTGCTGGCCCAGCAGCCCGACCGCGCCCTGCGCGAGGCCGGCTGGAAGGGCTACTGGCAGGGGCTGCACTCGCGCCGTGAGCCGATGGCCTCGGTGCTGCTGGGGCTGGTGCAGGTGAATGACGCCGCCGCACGCCTGCAGGGTGACGGCTCGGCGCCGGCATATGGCTACCAGCGCATGGGCCTGGATACTGCCGCAGTGGATGCAACGCTGGTGGCGATCGAACAGCACGCCGGGGATCGCCGCGCCTACCAGGACATGCTGCTGCGCCACGCTGCGCGATCCGGCATCGACGCGCCGCAGATCTGGGACACCACCGTGCCCGATGCCGGCTATACGCCACCGGTGCTGACGCTGGCGCAGCTGCGCGACAACGCCGCCGATGCCATGCAGCACCTGGGGCCGGCGTACGTCGCGGAACTGCGCGCGCTGCTCGATCCGGCCAACCGGCGCATGGATCTGGCCACCGAACGTGGTGACCGCAGCCAGGACGCGTTCCCGGTGAGCGCTCCCGGTGTGCCGGCAATGCTGTTCGTTGGCGTGCGCCGTGGTGATCTGGAAAGCGACGTCGAGATCGCCCATGAAGCCGGTCATGCCGTGCACGGCGAGTGGATGCAGCGCGGTCATGCGTCGCCGCTGCAGCGCAATGGCAGCCAGTGGCTGACCGAGGCGTTCGCGATCTACAACGAGCTGCGCTTCCGCGACCAGCTGTACCAGCAGGCAGAGGATCCGCGCGCCAAAGCCTATTACCTGAAATCGTTGCTGGACGACATGGTGCTGCAGCTGTTCACCTCTTCCGAGGAAGCGCAGCTGGAGCAGTCGATCTATCGGGGCGTGGCCGCGGGCACCTTGGGCACCCCCGATGATCTGGATGCGCTGACCGGCCAGGTGCTGGCGCGCTTCGGCCAGCAGCCGGAGCGCTATCCGCAGCTGCGCAACAGCTGGATCGCCAAGCGCCTGATGTATGAAGACCCGAACTATCTGGTGAACTACCTGTATGCGGGGCTGTTGGCCGTGCAGCTGTACGTGCAGGACCAGCGCGACCCCGAAGGGTTCCGTGAGCGCTATCTTGCCGTGCTTGGCGAGGGCTTCGACCGCGCGCCGAGCGAGCAGGTGGCGCAACTGCTGGGGCACGCGCCTGACTGGGCGGCCCTGGTGGATGCCGATCTGCAGGTGTTCAACCAGACGGCGGCACAGCTGCAGGCACTGCATGCGCGGATCGAGGCAGGGCAGGGTACGTGAACCCGGCGCGCCCCATGCAGCAGGCGATCGCCACCGTGTGGCTGCTGTTGCTGCTGTGCCTGCTGCCGATGGCAGCGATGGCGGTCACCCCGATACCTGCGCTGGACGATCCGGTGGTGGATGCCGCCAACGCGCTGTCCGCCGACACCCGCGCCACGTTGCGCACGCAGGCGCTGCAGCTGCAGGCGCGGAAAGGAGCGCAGCTGCAGGTGCTGATGGTGCCCAGTGTTGGCAGCGAGGGCATCGAGGCTTACGCACAGCGGGTGTTCGATCAGTGGCAGCTGGGCCGGATCGGTGTCGATGACGGTGTGCTGCTGTTGGTGGCGGTGCAGGACCGCCGCGTGCGCATCCAGACCGGCTATGGCCTGGAAGGAGCGCTGCCCGACGCGTACGCCGCTCGCATCATCGATAACGCGATCGTGCCGCGCTTCCGTGAGGGCGATGTCGACCAGGGCGTGCTCGATGGCACGAAGATCATGGTGGCGCTGATCGATGGCGAGGACCTGCCGGCATGGGAAGAACCGACGGCCAGCAACGTGCTGCCCGCAGACTGGCGCCGCGCCGATTCGGTGGTGGCATTGACCCTGCTGGCCGGTATCCTGGCCGGGCTGTGGCGCTCGCCGCCGCCCTTCCCACCGGCGAAGACCGAGGCCGATTTCAGCGGCAGCCGTCGCGAGCGCCGACGCAAGGCGCTGGCCGCCAATGCATCGGCACCAAAACCAACCTGGCCGACCTTGCCGGCCTGGGGCCGCCCGATGCTGGTGACCGCTGTTGTGGGTGCGGGCGTGCTCTGCGTGGCGCTGCTGCTGCCACGCCATGTGCTGCCGGGCCTGTGCTTCGTGCTGGCGCTGGGCGTGCCGGTGGCGGCCCTGCTGGGCTGGTGCTGGCGCCGCAGCCAAGGTGTGCGCATCGTGCTGTGCGGCATGCTGGTGCTCAGCGTGGTCTTCCTTGCGCAGGCGCTGCTTCGTGGCCAGCTGCCACCGAGCCTGGCCCGGCACCTGCTGCTGCAGGCCGCCGCGGGCGTTCTCACCCTGATGGTGTTCCTGCTGGTGCAGGCTTGCCGCACGCGCTGGAAGAAGAACCGCAGCAGCTTCGCCGTGCGCATGGCGGCGCTGGTCCTGCTCACCCTGGGCTACGGTGTGGGCGCGTTGCTGGCCATCCATCGTGCCGAAGGTGACGATCCACGATTGCTGGCGATGATCGTGTCGGGGGTGTGCGGCGTACTGCTGTACTTCGTATGGTTGTTCACCATGCTGCCGGGCGAGCGCGCACGTGGCCGGGCTTCATCATCCGGCGAACGCACGTCGTCCCGTTCGTCGTCCTCGTCGAGTTCGTCGTCGAGCAGTTCCAGCAGCTGGTCTGGAGGCGGCGGCCGCAGCGGTGGCGGCGGCGCATCGGGCAGCTGGTAGTTCTCAGGCCGCCTGCACCCGCCAGCCGAGCGCGGCGTCCTCCACAACGCCCGGGCCGGCCACATCGCCGACCTGCAACTGCAGGCCGCGCGCATTCGGCAGGTCCTTCTGCTCGGGGAACCAGCGACGATCCGCCGCAACCACGATCAGCAGGCCCTCGTCGTTGCCCATCGGTGCGAACTTCGGCGAGGCCGTACTGATCGGCTGCAGGCCAAAGTGCTGGTTGGACTGCGCGCGCACGGCATCGACATCGTGGCTGGGCAGGCCGACTTCGCTCAGGCAGGTCAGTTCGCTGCCGTGGAACGCGCCTTCGCGCGTGCTGGCCGGCAAACGGCGGCGGCCGATCAGTTCCAGGATCAGGCCGTCAGGGCCAGTGAAGTACACCGACTGCGACTGCCAGCTGCTCTCCAGCGCGAAGTAGTCCAGTCCCGCCGGATTGCGTTGCAGCGGCGTGCGCTCACGCAACCAGGTCATCGCCTCGCTGAAGCGGTTGTCCGGTACGTTGAAGGCCAGGTGCACGCCACCGACCGGATGATCACCCGCCGGCTGCAGTTCGATCGTGCTCCAGCCGATGTGCACATGATTGCCGACCACGCGCTGCTGCAGCACATCGTGGAAATACGCGGCGACGGTGGTGACGTCGGACACCGGCAGGGTGAGGTGAAGCAGGCGCATGGCCGATCCTCCTTGGATGCGCCCACTGTAGCGCCGGGCCACGCCCGGCGGCCACTACCGCAGTGCTTCGGCGAAGAATCGCACCGCGGCATCCACTGCCTGCGCGTGGGTGCCCGCCTTCGGAACTGAACTGCTGCAGAGCTCGGGCAGCCTCTGCACACCGACCGCTGTACAGCCCGCCAGGAAGTCGTAGTGACCGACATCCGGCAGACGCTGCAGCGCAGCGCCCGGAATCAGTGCCTGTGCAGCCTCGCCATTACTCTGCGGTGGCGCAACCGTGTCAGCCTCGCCGAGCATGATCGACACTGGCTGCCTCAGCGAGGACAGCTGCTCGGGCGCGAACGCCTGCACGATCGCGGGCGCCAGCAGGAATGCCGCGCGCACGCCAGGGATCGCGCGCGAGTCGTCGGCGTGGGAGATCCAGGGGGACAGCGCGGGTGAGCCCGCAGCGGCAACACGCGCCTCCATCGTGTGCGTGGCGGTTTCCTGTTGTGGCCGGCAGACGCCGTCATCCGGATGCGCGCGGCAGAAGGCCAACAGCCGCTGCAGGTCGGGGCGTGCACCGGCGGCCAGCAGCGCGGTGTAGCCTCCGGCCGAGAACCCGGCCACACCCAGTCGCTCAGGGTCGACGTGCGCACCCAGCAGCGGATCGGCCTGTACTGCAGCGAGTGCCGAGCGCAGGTCATCCGCACGCAACCAGCTCAGTACGCTGCCGGGCAGGGTCATCTCGTCCACGCCGTTGTTGCCGGGATGATCGACCGCGATCACCAGATACCCGGCGCGCGCCAATGCCGTGCCCAACCAGCCCATCATGCGCGCGCTGCCGCCGTTGCCGTGGGAGAGCAGCAGGGTCGGCAGGCGCTTGCCCGCGATCGGGGCATCCATGGCTGAGCGGCCGACGTCGAACAGCGGCGCATCGGGCGGACCGATGGTCAGGGCGGTTTCCGTGCTGCCAGCGGGCGCGGGATACCAGACCGTGTAGCGCAGGGCGTCGCGATGCTGCGCATCGCGCACCGCGGCGCTGGCCACTGTGGTGGTGCCGTGGCGTTCGCCTGCCACCCTGGTCCCGGCGGCGTTGGCGGCCTCCGCGGAGGCCATCAGCATCAGTCCCAGCACAGTGGCTGTCATGCGCATCGTCGATTCCTTGTCAGCGTGGGCGCTCGTCCGTCCACCGGCAGCCAGATCTCCACGCCACCGTTGCCGGTATGCTCATCGAAGCGGGAGTCGTAGCGTTCCAGGTCCGGTGCATCGGCCAGGCTGAGCCCGGAGCCGGGAAGGTAGTGGTCCAGCAGCCAGAACCAGGTCGAGCGGATGGTCGAGATATGCCCACCGTGCCATGCCACCAGGTAGCGACGTGCCGGTACGTCGATCCGCTGCCAATGCGCGGGCACGGTGGACAGCGCGCTGAGCGGCAGCGCGGCGACGTAGTCGAAGCCGCCGTCGTCATCGCTGTTGCAGCACACGCCGAAGCTGATCGGCGCCGGCGCCGGCCAATCCCGGTTGAGCTGTGCCCACTGCCCGGGAATCGCACCGCCGCTGTCGCGGGTATGCCGCATGCCGATACCCGCGACCTGGAAGGCAGGGGTATCGAGCAGGCGCGGCGCTTCACCGCAGGCAGCCGGCGCATCGTCCACGCGGATCGCCTGCACCAGTGCCAGTCCATCGGTACCTTGTTCGCGTACCCGCTCCGGGGTCTGTCCGAACTGTTCGCTGAAGGCGCGGGTGAACGCGGCATGGGTGGTGTAGCCCGCGCCCAGTGCCACCTGCAGGATGTCGCCCGCCCCGTTGGCCAGCCGCTGCGCGGCAGCGGTCAGGCGCCGTCCCCGCAGATAACGCACCACCGAGGTGCCGGTACGGGCCTGGAACAGGCGTGACAGATGGAACGGCGACAGCCCCGCTGCGGCGGCAATATCGGCCAGTGCCAATGGCCGGTCCGCATGGGTTTCGATGTACCACAACGCCTTGCCTGCCGCGCTCATCCTGCCGTTCCCCGAATCCAATGCCGGCACAGTAGCGGATCGGCAGGCGCCGCGTTTAGCAGTTCTTGCGCTGCAGCGGCATCAAGCTGTCGCACTGACGTCATGGCTCCTTCACAGATCGCGCCGAGACTGCGCGCCTTGTCCAGGCCTGCGATATCCCTGCAGGTGCTGGCCCTGTCGCGTCCTCCCGGAGCCCTGCCGTGCATCGTTCGAAGCTTTCGCGTTCCATCCTCCTCGCCCTTTCCATGGCCAGCGCAGGAGGCGCGATCGCAGCGCAGGCCGATGCGGTCGATGCCCCGGCGGGCAGCCGTGCGGCGCCCACCCAGCTCGACGC
Source organism: Stenotrophomonas sp. GD03794 (assembly GCF_029842145.1). Classification (NCBI taxonomy): domain Bacteria; kingdom Pseudomonadati; phylum Pseudomonadota; class Gammaproteobacteria; order Lysobacterales; family Lysobacteraceae; genus Stenotrophomonas; species Stenotrophomonas sp. GD03794. The sequence continues at coordinate 53,140 of NZ_JAOCFV010000016.1, read as the reverse complement.
GATGCTGGTCACCGGCACCCGCGCCTCCAACCGCACCCAGTTCGAAACGTTGGCGCCGGTGGACGTGTTCACCAAGGAAGACATCAAGTCCGTTGAATCCACCGACCTGAAGGACGTGCTGGCGCAGCTGGTGCCGTCGTTCGTGGTGCAGCGCCTGCCGATGGCGGACGGTCAGGTGTTCGTGCGCCCGGCCACGCTGCGTGGCCTGTCGCCGGATCAGACGTTGGTGCTGGTCAACGGTCGTCGCTTCCACCGCAGCGCGCTGCTCGGCAACCGTGGCGCGCAGGCGGCCGACCTGGCACAGATTCCGACCAGTGCGATCAAGCGCATCGAAGTGCTGCGCGATGGTGCGTCGGCGCAGTACGGCTCGGATGCCATCGCCGGCGTCATCAACATCATTCTGGAGGATGGCCCCGGTACCGAGATCACCGCCGGCTATTCGCAGTATGCGCAGGGCGATGGCGCCTCGCGCGATTTCAGCGCACGCACCGGCTGGTCGCTGGGTGACTATGGCAGCCTGGTGCTGTTCGCCGAATCGTCCAACTCCGACGCCACCTCCCGCACCCGCCAGCGCCCGGATGCGATCGCCTTCCAGGCCGCGCATCCGGATCTGGACGTGCCCAACCCGGTACAGCGCTGGGGCCAGCCGGAACTGGAAAGCCGCCGTGTCGGCTTCAACGTGAAGGCCAATGCCAGCGACACGCTGGAGTTGTATGCGTTCGGCCTGTACAGCCACAGCGATGGCGTCAGCGATTTCAACTGGCGCAATCCGGACACCACCACCGGTGCCTACCGCACCACGGCGATCTTCCCCGGCTGGAACCTGCGTTCGATCTATCCAGTGGGGTTCAGCCCGCAGTACGGCAACGTCCAGAACGACCTGCAACTGGTCGGTGGCCTGCGTGGCGAGATCACCCCGAAGCTGCGCTGGGATGTCAGCGCGTCGTATGGCCGCAACGCCATCGACTACAGCCTGAAGAATTCGATCAACGCCTCGCTCGGCCCGGTCAGCCCGACCGCATTCGATCTCGGCCGCCTGACCCAGACCGAGAAGAACGCCAACGCCGACTTCAACTACGAGTGGGATGTGGCTGCGCTGTCCAAGCCGATCAACGTCGCCTTCGGTGGCGAGTTCCGCCAGGAGACCTACCAGGTGCGTGCCGGTGATCCGGCTTCGTACGCAGTGGGCCCGGGCGCTGCCGCTGGCCTGGAAGCCAACTCCAACGGTGCGCCGGGCTTCTCGGCCAGCCAGGCCGGGCAGTGGAGCCAGCGCAGCAAGGCCGCCTACGTGGATATGGAAGTGCCGCTGGGCGAGCGCTGGAGCATCGGTGCGGCCAGCCGCTACGAGGACTTCTCCAGCTTTGGCAGCACGCTGGACGGCAAACTGTCGGCACGCTTCGCGATCACCCCGGACGTGGCCCTGCGCGGCACGGTGTCCACAGGCTTCCGCGCACCGACACCGGCGCAGCTCAATACCACCAGCACCACCCAGGGCCTGGATACGCGCACGCTGCAGATCTTCACCAGTGGCCGCCTGTCGCCGAACGATCCGCTGGCCCAGCTGCTCGGTGCCAGGCCGCTGAAGCCGGAGGAATCGCGTACCGCGTCGCTGGGCCTGACCTGGCGCACCGACCTGGGGCTGTCCGGCTCGGTGGATGTCTACCAGATCAAGCTCACCGACCGCTTCAGCCAGTCGGCCAGCTTCGCCATTCCGGCCGGCACGCCGAATCCGCTGGGCTATACCTCGGTGAACTACTTCACCAACGACTTCGATACCACCACCACCGGCGTGGACGTGGTCGGCAACTACCTGCGCGACCTCGGCACGGGTCGCATGACGCTGACCCTGGCCTACAACTACAACCGTACGCGGGTGGACAACGGCAGCACCTCGGTGGCCACCAACGAAACCCAGCGCGTGCTGTTCGAAGACCGCCTGCCCGAGCACAAGGGCAGCCTGACCGGCAGCTGGGACATCGGTGCCTGGTCGTTGATGGCGCGCATGCGCTACTACGGTGCCTGGACCGACGCCAGCGGCAATGCGGTGGGCGACATCTACCAGCGCTTCGGCGCGATGAGCTTCCTCGACCTCGCCGTGGGGTACCGCATCAACGAGCACCACAGCCTGCGCGTGGGTGCCGACAACGTGCTCGACCGCTATCCGGATGAGGCGGTCTTCCAGGCCAGCCGCGGCCTGGTCTACTCGCGCAACGCACCGTACGACACCGATGGCGCCAACCTGTACGCGCAGTACCGGCTGAGCTTCTGATGGACCGTACCCGCCGCTCCCTGCTGCGTGCCGGCACCTTGCTGCCCGCCGCAGCCGCATTGTCGTCACTGCCCGCCATGGCCGCCGCGCGTTACGCTGCGCCGATGCAGATTCCCGCAACGACCGTGGCGCCGGACGTGCTGGCCCGCGATGAAGGCTACTGGGCCGCCGTGGCCAGCCACTTCGACATCACCGACGAAGTGAACCATCTGGAGAACGGCTACTGGGGCGCGATGGGCCGCGAGACGCTGGCCAGCTACCAGCGCCACACCGCCGAGGTGAACCGTGGCAACGCGTGGTATGGCCGTCGCGAGTTTCCGGCGCAGTACATGGCGGTGCAGCGGCAGGTGGCCGAGCTGCTGGGCGTGGCCGCCGACGAGATTGCACTGACCCGCGGCGCCACCGAGGCGATGCTGGCGCTGATCGGCGGCTACAACCGCCTGCAGCCCGGCGACCAGGTGCTCTACGCCGACATCGACTACGACAGCATGATCGGCGCGATGCGCTGGCTGCAGCAGCGTCGCGGCGTGCAGGTCGAGCGTATCGCGCTGCCGGCGGTGCCGGACCACGCGCAGATCCTGCAGGCGTATGAGGACGCATTCGCGCGGCTGCCACGCCTGAAACTGGTGCTGCTGACCCAGGTCAGCCATCGCCATGGGCTGGTGCTGCCGGTGGCGGAGATTGCCGAACGCGCGCGAGCACGCGGTATCGATGTGATCGTCGATGCCGCGCATGGGTTTGGCCAGATCGACTACGCGGTGCCGCAGCTGAAGGTCGATTTCGTCGGCATCAACCTGCACAAGTGGATCGGTGCGCCGGTGGGCGTCGGCGCGATGTACGTGCGCAAGGGGCGCGTGGCCGACCTGGATCCCTACATGGGTGAAGCCGACGATGGCCGCGTGGGCAGCCGCGTGCATACCGGTACGGTCAACTTCGCCGCCTACCTGGCACTGCCGGATGCCATTGCCCTGCATCAGCGCATCGGCGTGGCCAACAAGCAGGCGCGGCTGCGCTACCTGCGTGAGCGCTGGACCGTGCCGGCGCGGCAGATGGCGCATATCGAAGTGCTGTCCTCGGCGGACCCGGCGCTGGCCAGTGCGCTGGCCAGCTTCCGCCTGCGCGGGCACACCAGCGTGGCTGACAACCTCGCGCTGCAGAAACGCCTGCTGGATGAGCATCGCGTGTTCACCACCCATCGCGATGGTTTGGACTCCGGCGCCTGCGTGCGGGTGACGCCGTCGGTGTTCACCCGGCCGGAGCAGATGGATGCGCTGGTGCAGGCGCTCTCCAACCTGGCCTGACCCTGCTCTGGTGGGTGCCAACCTTGGTTGGCACATTCCAACCGTGCCGGCGAATCTTCCGCCGGCCAGCGGCCGGCACTACCAGGCCTACCGCTCGATCGCCGGCAACGCATCCGACAACAGCAACCGATCAATCCGCCGCAGCGCACTTTCCAGCTGCCGACGGTCCGCCGCCAGCCCCAACGACAGCCGCACCCCGTTCTGATGCTGTACCCCCGGCGGGCAGAACGCCGATGACGGTGCAATCGCCAGCCCCTGCAGCTGCGCGGTGCGCACCAGCGTGGCATCGGTCCACGGCGCCGGTATCCGGCACCAGGCATGCAGGCCTTCAGCCCGCTGCAGCAGCGATGGCGCCAGCAGGTAGCGCGCCATGCGCATGCGCTCGCGCGCCTCGGTGCGCACCTGCGCCAGCAGTGACTGCGCCGAACCATCCAGCAGCAGCTGGCTGGCCAGCGCCGAAACCAGCGGATGGCCCATCAACCGCGTTGCCCGCAGTGCAGCCGTCATCGCCTCGGCATGCGCCGCGCTCGGGCTGCGCACGAAAGCGGTGCGCAGGCCGGGGCTGATCACCTTCGACAGCGTCGCCACGTAGAACACATGGCGCGGTGCCAGCGCCGCCAGCGGTGTCGGTGCATCCTCGGCGAGGTGCCAGTACGGATCGTCTTCGATCGCCAGCAGGCCTTCGCGCTCCAGCACGCGTGCCAGCGCTTCGCGCCGTTGCAGCGGCAGGGTCAGTGCGGTCGGGTTCTGGCAGGTGGGATTGAGATAGACCAACCGCGCGCCGCTTTCGCGTGCCAGCCGGGCCAGTGCATCAGGGCACATGCCGTGTTCGTCGCTGTCCACCGGCAGCAGGCGCCGGCCCAGTGCGGCGGCGGCCTGCAGCAGGCCCGGATAGACCAGCGCATCGCAGAGGATCGCGTCGTTGTCGCGGCCCTGGCTGACCAGGATCGCGGCCAGCGCCACCTGTGCACCTTCGGTCAGCAGCAGGCAGGCATCGTCCACCTTTCCCAGCATCGGCTGCAGCCAGCGCGCCGCCGCGTGGCGATCGGTCAGGTTGCCGCCGCCCAGGTGATAGGTCATCAGGTTCGGTGCGTTGCTGCGTGCAAGCACGGCGGCGGCGCCACGGCGCAGCGTCTCCGCCAGCGCATCGGCGTCGGGCACCGGCGGCACGTTCATGCTCAGGTCCACCACCTGGTCGAAGCCGGCCTTGGGCGGTGCGATGAAGCTGCCCTGTGGTCCACGCGCTTCGATCAGGCCGCGCTTGCGTGCTTCATCGAAGGCCCGTGTCACCGTGGTCAGATCGATGCCGAGCTGCTGCGCCAACGCGCGCTGCGAAGGCAGGCGCTGCCCCGGTGCGAGACCACCGCGGCGCACCGTGCGTTCCAGCGAGTTGACGATGCGCAGGTAGATCGGCCCGTTGTGCGCGAGCACGTCCTGCACCCATTCGCGGGCTGCGACATCCGGTCGCGGCATGTACGGAGCATGTCGGGGCGTATCGTTGCTTCCAACGGCGGGAGCCTGTCCATAACCATCGGTCGGTTCGGACAGGTGACCGCCGTTGTTGTTTGCAGCGGCCATGCCGGCCAGCGTCAGTGATGTCATTGCGCGTCCTCAGCGCTGGGCCTGCCAGGGGCAGTAGCAGCCCACGGCAAGCAGTCCTTTCGGGCGCACGGATTCGCCGCGCACCAGTCTGTCCAGCAGCGGTTCGACGAAGCTGTTGGCCGAGTTGCAGACCATGCCGATGCTGTACGGGCCGGCGTAGGCGAGGTGGCCCTGGCGATCCCAGATGGCTACGGCGGGGCTGGCCGGGATGTGTTCGATGCCATCGATGGTCGGCAGGTTGATCACCTTGCTGCGCAGCGGCTCGGGCAGCTCGCCCTGCGTACCCGGACGGCGGATGGCATAGAAGTCGATGCCGGCGCGGCGGTACATGCTGATCAGGTAGCTCAGGTGCGCACCGGTTTCGCGGTTGCACACGCCGCAGGCCGGGTCCCAGAAATGCACCACGCGGATGCGGCCGGTATCACCGGCCAGATCGGCCGGCAGGCGCAGCTGCGAATCGTCGAAGACGATGGCCTGTTCGGTGAAGGTGGACTGCGCGCTGTAGCCGAAGTACTGCCACAGCGCAGCCGCGACGCCGGCCATGAACAGGCAGGCGAGGGCGATCATCGTCGGCAGCAGCCAGCGGCGACTCGGCGCGGCTGCGCCCATCAGGAATCTTCCCGGCCGAACTTGTGCACGTACTGCTTGCGCATCTCGCGGCACGAATCGGCCTGCGCGCGGCGCTGGATCTCGCTACGCGACGGATCCTCGCTGCGCTGCACGCACTGCTCGATGGCGTGGCGTTCGGCGGCCTGCACATCCACGGTCTGCGGCTGCAGGCAGACCCAGGCCAGCGCGGCCAGCATCAACACCACAAAGCCGCCGCACCCGGCCATCACCAGGTGGAACTTCAGTTTCTCGGCGCGCATCGATGCACGTCCCTTCATCCATACATTGCATACAAAATATCATCTTGTATGGATAGAGCGCCATGCGCTCCGTTCAGACGATGGCGTTGTGGCGTGCCTCGGGGGCCTCGGACAGGATCTCGTTCAGCTTGGCCAGCGCCCCGGCCAGCGCGCCCTGGTCGACTGCGCCGCCCAACGACAGGCGGATCGCGTTGCCCGGTGGCGGTTCTTCCACGCTGAAGGCATCGGAGCTGGCAATGCCCAGCCCCTGCTCCTGTGCGGCCTGGATCAACCGGTACTGGTCGAGCCGCGGCGGCAGCGGCAGCCACACATGCAGGCCGGCCGGATGCGCCTGGGCACGGGCCGGCAGGTAACGGGCGGCAATGGCCTGGCGCTCGCGCAGTTCCTGCTGGAAGCGCTGCACCATGTCCTGGGCCTGGCCGCTGCGGATCCACTGCGAGGCCACCGCCACCATCGACTGGGTCGGCATCAGTGCGATTGCGCGCAGCGCATCCAGCACCGGTTCCATCGGCTCGCCGGCCGGCACCACCAGGTAGGCGGTGCGCAGGCCCGGGGCCAGACACTTGGACAGCGTGGAGATGTAATAGACCGGGCAGCCGGCATCGCGGTGTGCGGCCAGCGGCGGCGCGGCGTCTCCGGCCAACAACCAGTAGGGATCGTCTTCGATCACGGTCAGATCGTGACGCTTGGCGACCGCCAGCAGCGCCTGCCGGCGCTGTGCCGACATCGTTGCCGTGGTCGGGTTCTGGATGGTCGGCACCAGGTACAGCAGACGCGGGCCGCGCAGCTGGCAGGCCTCCTCCAGCGCCTCCGGCAGCATGCCCTCGGCGTCCATCGCCACCGGCACCACGCCCCGCTGCAGCACGCGCGCGGCAGCCAGCAGGCCCGGATAGGTCAGCTGCTCGGCGGCGATCAGCTCGCCCGGCTGCGTGCGGGCCAGGATCAGCGCGCACAGCGCGGTCTGCGCGCCGGGGCAGATCACCACCTGGTCGGCACCCACCGTGCCCAGCATCGGCGCCAGCCACTGCACCGCAGCGGCGCGGTCCTCGCGGGTGCCGGCGCCCACGTGGTAGCTCATCAGTTCGCCCTGGCCCAGCTGCTGGCCCACGTGCTGGAAGCCGGCCTCCATGCCCTGTGCGAACGGCGCGCTGCCCAGCAGCGGCGGGATGTTCATGCTCAGGTCCACCGAGGTGCTGCGGTTGCCGGCCGACAGAGCGATGAAGGTACCGCCAGCGCCTTGGGCGTCGAGCAGGCCGGCCTGGCGCAGCTCGGCGAAGGCACGGGTGACCGTGGTCAGGTCCACGCCCACCTGCTGGGCCAGGTCGCGCTGCGGCGGCAGGCGGTCGCCCGGGCGCAGCACGCCGTCATCCACCGCCTCGCGCACCTGCTGGGCAATCTGCAGGTACAGCGGGCCGGCGCCCTCGCGGAAGGGGCGAACCCAGGTGCGATTGGGGTGTTTCAGGCGGCGGCCGGCGGCAGGTGGCGTCATCGGTCAGTTTTTTCCATACGTGCAGATGCACAAGTCCATACAATGATGTATCTTGTATGGGCTTGATTGGAGTGGTTCGCCTGCTTGTAGGCGACCTCGTACCCACAGTGTAGCCGCTCCACGCCCGGGCGCTGCGCGCAGGCGAGCCGGTCAAGCGCGCTTCTTCAACAGGGTTGACCTCCAATGAATATCTGCTGGAACCGCATCCGCCTGGCGCTGGTCGCCCTGGCCTGCGTCGGCCTGTCGGGCTGTGACTGGGTGCTGCTGGATTCGAAGGGCATGGTCGGGCTGGCCCAGCGCGACCTGATCCTGATCTGCATCGGCCTGATGCTGATCGTGGTGATACCGGCCATCGTGCTGACCTTCGTGTTCGCCTGGCGCTACCGCGCCGGCAATACCAAAGCCAAATACATGCCTGACTGGTCGCACTCCACCAAAGTGGAGATCGTGGTCTGGGGCGTGCCGCTGATCATCATCGCGGTGCTGGCGGTGATCGTGTGGAAGTCCACCCACGAGCTGGACCCCTACAAGCCGCTGGACGTGGCCGGTGAGCCGCTGCACGTGGACGTGATCGCCACCGACTGGAAGTGGGTGTTCGTGTATCCGGACCTCGGCATCGCCACGGTCAACCAGCTCAACTTCCCGGCCAACCGCCCGCTGGCGTTCAACATCACCTCCAACTCGACGATGAATACCTTCTTCATCCCGCAGCTGGGTGGGCAGATCTACGCGATGGCCGGCATGCGCACGCAGCTGCACCTGATCGCCAACGAGCCCGGCCAGTTCCGAGGCATGTCCGGCAACTACAGCGGACATGGCTTCTCGAACATGAAGTTCATCGCCACCGCCAGCAGCAATGAAGACTTCGAGCGCTGGGTGGCCGAGGTGCGCAGCGCGCCCGACGCACTCAGTTTCACGCAGTTCAAGGCGCTGGCCGCGCCGTCGAAGAACGCACCGGTGCAGCACTTCTCCAGTGTTGAACCACTGCTGTTCAAGAAGGTCATCGACCAGTTCATCGGCGTTGGCGAGAACACCGCTGCTGCTACCCCGGCGGGCGCTGCCGGTGGTGTCCAGGTTTCCCAGGAGTAACGAACATGTTGGGTAAATTGACGTGGGAGGCCGTGCCGCTGCACGAGCCGATCGTCGTGGTCACATTGGCGGCCATGGTGCTGGGTGGCCTCGCGCTGCTCGGCGCGGTGACGTACTTCAAGCTGTGGGGCCCGCTGTGGCGTGACTGGTTCACCACCGTGGACCACAAGAAGATCGGCATCATGTACGTGGTGGTGGCGCTGGTCATGCTGGTGCGTGGCTTTGCCGATGCGCTGATGATGCGCGCGCAGCTGGCCGCGGCTGGCCCGGGCAGTGACGGCTTCCTGCCACCGGAGCACTACGACCAGATCTTCACCGCGCACGGCGTGATCATGATCTTCTTCGTGGCCACCCCGTTCGTGGTCGGCCTGATGAACATCATCGTGCCGCTGCAGATCGGTGCGCGCGACATGGCGTTCCCGTTCCTCAACGCCTTCAGCTTCTGGATCTTCGTGGTCGGCGCCGCGCTGATGATGATCTCGCTGGGTGTCGGCGAATTCGCCATGACCGGCTGGGTGGCGTATCCGCCGCTGTCGGGCATCGAGTTCAGTCCAGGCGTGGGTGTCGACTACTACATCTGGGCGTTGCAGGCCTCGGGCATCGGCACATTGCTGACCGGCGTCAACCTGTTCATCACAATCCTGCGCATGCGTGCGCCGGGCATGACCCTGATGAAGATGCCGGTGTTCACCTGGACCGTGCTGGTCACCAGCGTGATCATCATCGCCGCCTTCCCGATCCTGACCGTGGCACTGGGTGCGCTCACCCTGGACCGCTACCTGGACTTCAACTTCTACACCAACACGTTGGGTGGCAACCCGATGATGTACGTGAACCTGGTGTGGGCCTGGGGTCATCCGGAGGTGTACATCCTGGTGCTGCCGGCGTTCGGCATCTTCTCTGAAGTGACTGCCACGTTCGCGCGCAAGAAGCTGTTCGGCTACAAGTCGATGGTGGGCGCCACGCTGGCGATCGGTATCCTGTCGTTCATCGTCTGGCTGCACCACTTCTTCACCATGGGCTCCGGTGCCAGCGTCAATGCCTTCTTCGGCATCATGACGATGATCATCGCCATCCCCACCGGCGTGAAGATCTTCACCTGGCTGTTCACCATGTACGGCGGCCGCGTCGAGTTCAGCGTGCCGATGCTGTGGACCATCGCCTTCCTGGTCACCTTCACCATCGGTGGCATGACCGGCGTGCTGCTGGCCATTCCGGGCGCGGACTTCCTGCTGCACAACAGCCTGTTCCTGGTCGCGCACTTCCACAACACCATCATCGGCGGCGCGCTGTTCGGCTACCTGGCCGGCTTCGCCTACTGGTTCCCGAAGGTGTTCGGCTTCACCCTCAACGAGCGCCTGGGCAAGTGGTCGTTCGCCTGCTGGGTGATCGGTTTCTACCTGGCCTTCATGCCGCTGTACATGCTCGGCTTCATGGGCATGACCCGCCGCATGAACCAGTACGACAACCCGGCGTGGACGCCGTACCTGATCGCCGCCTTCATCGGTGCACTGTTCGTGTTCGCGGGCATCATCCTGATGCTGGTGCAGATCTACGTGAGCGTGCGCGACCGCAAGCGCAACCTGGACCTGACCGGCGACCCGTGGAACGCACGCACGCTGGAATGGGCCACGCCGTCGCCGCCGCCGTTCTACAACTTCGCCGTGGTGCCCAAGGCCGATGAGCTGGATGCCTTCCACGAAGCGAAGAAGCGTGGCCTGCCGCCGCCGCCGAAGAAGTACGCACCGATCCACATGCCGAAGAACACCGGCGTGCCGCTGATCCTCAACATCTGGATCCTGGTGCTGTGCTTCGCCCTGGTCTGGCACATCTGGTGGATGGCTGCAGCCAGCTTCATCGCGATGATCGTCACCCTGATCGTGCGGTCCTATGACGAGGACGTGGACTACTACGTCAGTTCCGAAGAGGTGGCGCGCACCGAAGCAGCCAAGCTTGCCAAGCTGAAGGAGGTACGCGCATGAACCTGTTGACCCGCCCGGAGCTGGCCAGCGACACGCAGGCGCACGAGGACCACCACGAACACGACCATGGCCACGAGCAGGGCGGCATGAAGGTGTTCGGCATGTGGGTCTACCTCATGTCCGACCTGGTGCTGTTCGGTTCGCTGTTCGCCTCGTACGCGGTGCTCAGCACCGCCTACGCCGGCGGCCCCACCGGCAAGGATCTGTTCTCGCTGCCGTTCGTGATGGCCGAGACCTTCCTGCTGCTGGTCTCCAGCATCACCTACGGCCAGGCCGTGCTGGCGATGCATCGCCACGACACCTCGGCGGTGCTGCGCTGGCTGGGCGTGACCTTCGTGCTCGGTGCCTCGTTCATCGGCATGGAGATCTACGAGTTCTCGCACCTGATCCACGAAGGCGCGGGCCCGAGCACCAGTGCCTACCTGTCGGCGTTCTTCGCCCTGGTCGCCACCCACGGCCTGCACGTGGCCAGCGGCCTGATCTGGATGGCGGTGGTCATGCACCAGGTCTACCGCCGCGGCCTGACCCCGACCAACATCACCCGCGTGTCGTGCCTGAGCCTGTTCTGGCACTTCCTGGACCTGGTGTGGATCTGCGTCTTCACCTTCGTCTACCTGATCGGAGCCTTCTGACATGGCCCACGTCGAAACCTCGCGCGCCGGCAATGCGCACGGCTCCACCAAGTCCTACCTGATCGGCTTCGTGCTGTGCGCGCTGCTGACCGTGGTGCCGTTCGCGCTGGTGATGAACCCGGTGCTGTCGCGGCCGCTCACGCTGTTCCTGCTGGTCGGCTTCGCGGTGGCGCAGATCCTGGTGCAGCTGGTCTATTTCCTGCACATGGACCGCAAGTCCGAAGGTGGCTGGAACCTGGCCAGCTTCGTGTTCACCCTGGTGATCCTGTTCATCGTCGTCGCACTGTCGGTCTGGATCATCTGGAGCATGCACTACCACATGATGATCAACTGACCGTGGCCGGGGTGATCGGCATGGACCGCGCGATCACCCCGGCACCTCCGTCCTCTTTCCCCCCCAAGGGCAGGCCTGACCGAGACCCCGCCCGCGCCTGCGTTGGTGGTACCCGTGAAGCGTCCTGCTGCTGTTGTCCGTTCGTTGTTCTCTCCCCGATTCCGCCTGCCGCTGCTGGCAGGCCTGGCCATCGGCCTGCTGGCTGGCTGCAGCGCGCAGTCGCGCATGGATTTCTACTCCAAGGACATTGCCTGCGAAGAGCTCGGCCAGCACTGGTCGATGCCTGACAGCCACGGCGCCGTGCGCGGGCCCAAGGATCTGCAGGGGCAGGTGACCTATCTGTTCTTCGGCTTCACCAGCTGCCCGGACGTGTGCCCGACCACCATGGTCGAGCTCAGCCAGGTCAAGCACCTGATGGGCAAGGATGCCGACCAGCTGCAGGTGGTGTTCGTCAGCGTCGATCCCGCACGCGACACGCCGGAAGTCGCCCGCACCTATGTGGAAGCCTTCGACCCCAAGGCGATCGCGCTGGTCGGCAACGAAGCACAACTGGCCGCGATGGCCAGCGACTTCAAGGCGTTCTACGAAAAGGAACCCGGTCAGATACCGGAGACCTACACCATGAGCCACATCGCCGGTGGCTACGTGTTCGACCGCCAGGGCCGCCTGCGCCTGTTCGCGCCCTATGGCATGCCGGTGGACAAGCTGTTCTCCGACGTGCAGCGCCTGCTGCTGGAGCCCGGCCACCCGGCCGCCGGCAACGGCCCGTTGGCCAGCTGCCACCTCAAGCGAAGCGACACGCTCGCCGCCCGGTAACGCCGGGCCATGCCCGACTGATACCGACCGTTCGTCGCGCGCGCTGCCCCGGTAGGTGTCGACCTCGGTCGACACACCCCCACACACCAATCCCCCGACCGGCCAGGAGAGCCAACCGGCCGGGGGCACCACTCAACGCCTTACTTGGTTTCTTCCCACTGCACCACGTCCGGCTCGGTCGCGCGGATACCGGCGGTGGACAGCAGCCTGGTGGTCGCATCCAGTGCCGCGTTCACCGACGGGTACTCCACGATGGCCTGGCCCGAAGCCTTCGATACCTTCACCACGGTGCCACCGGTGGCGGTGGCTGCACGCTGCGCTGAGGCCGCATCGGTGAAGAACACCTTGACCCGCGACGTCGCCACCACCGGCGCTCCATCATGGGATACCGCCGCCGCGAACTTGCCGGTGCCGGCATCAACAGCCGCGGCCGCTGCACCATCCAGCGAACGCTTCGTCCGCGAGCTGGTGGTCGCCGCTGCCTGCTGGGTGATCGTGAACCGACCGCCGCTGACCTGCTTTACCGTGGTCGAGGGAGACAGCTGGAAACGCGTGCCGCCCACATCGAACGAGCGGCCAGTAGCGGACGCCTTCAGTTCCTGCGCATCCACGGTTGACGGTGTCCTGGCCGGAGGAGTCTGCCCCGAGGTCTGTGCCCAGGCAGAGGAGGTGATCGCCGCGAAGGCGAGCGTGCTCAACAGAATGGTCTTCTTCATCATCAGTGCCCCAGAACGCGGATCTTGAAGGATTCGAGGTTGCCACGCGATGCAGCGGCCGCGGCCTGCCCCATGTCGGTCACTTCCAGCGTCCAGGTGCCGGTGGCATTCTCATCCAGGAATGCATTGCTGGACAGCAGGTCCCAGCTGGTGAAATTGCTCTGCGCGTTACCCGTGCCCGAACCGATCGCGGTGAACGCCGGCTGCACCACGCTGCGCGTGCCACTGGGCGAGACCAGCACGAACTGCAGCTGGCGGGTGCTTCTGTGGTTGACCCGGAAGCCGAGCTGCACGCTTTCGATGTTGCGTGCACCGTTGGCGACCTGGAAGGTCAAGCGTGCGGCAGCGGCCGAGGTGTTGCCGATGGCCACGGTGCGCGTGGTGGTGCGCCAGCCGGTATCAACCAGCGGTCCCAGCGACTGGAAGTTCTCGGCGACCTCTACTGCACGGGCCGCATTGACCACGCCGAAACCGTACCAGTTGCTGTAGGCACGGCCGGCGGCATTCACCGTCCAGCCCGGCACCAGCGTGCGCCCGTCGGCCAGTGTCACCGCCGGCTGGTTCGGGTGGTTGCGGGTGGCGGTAGTGGCCAGGATGTACTTCACATCGCGATAGGACAGGTTCGGATTGGCTTCCAGCACCAGCGCGGCCACGCCCGACACCATCGGTGCTGACGCCGACGTGCCGTTCATCTTGGCGGTGTAGTTGCAGGTGCTGTCGATGGCCGACAGGTTGCTGTCCAGTGTGTTCTCGCGGTTGGTGTTCTTGTTGCTGCCCTGCGCGCACCCGGTCACGTCGGTGGTGACGATGGCCGGGTCGTACGCGCGTGCCACCAGGCCGGGTGCGTACTGGGCCTGCAGGCCGTATTCACCGCCAAAGGCCGAGACCCACAGGGCCGAGCCGGTGGAGGAGTACGACGAGCGAACGCCATCGGCGCGCACGGCGGCAACGGTGATCACGTTGAACAGGTTGTTGCGCGGATCGCGGCCGGCCGGCACGCAACCGGTGTTGCGGTTCTTGGTGTCATTCGTGCAGACATCGAAGGTGTTGCCGAGGTTGTCCTGCCAGTACCCGTTGTTGAAGTTGTTGCCGGCCGACTTCACGTAGATGCCGCCGCGGCCACCGCGCGTACCCGACAGCGCCTGCTCATACGAACGTATCGTGTTCTCGCTGTACGCCAACGGCAGGTTGGGATTGCCAGGGCCGGCGCCCCAGCTGTTGTTGAACACCTGCACGTCGGCCGATTCTGCGCCGTCCCACCAGGCGTACTCGATGTTGCTCTGCTGGTTGCCCTGCGCGGAGCGTGAAATGGGGTTGAAGCCCTTCAGCGTTGCCGCCGGAGCCACACCTCGCACGCCCAGGTTGTTGGCGCCCACCGCGCCGGCGATGCCGCCGACCATGGTGCCGTGGTTGTCGGCGTCCGGATTGGACGGGGTGGGATTGTTCGAACCATTGGCGAAGTTCTTGCCGGCCACTGCCGCCACATTGGCGGCCAGGTCCGGGTGAGCGATCTGCAGGCCGTCGTCGACGATGGCGATGGTGACGCCCTGGCCGCGGATGCCATTGCGGTACAGGCCATCCACGTTCAGATCGTTGCCGGCCACCGGCAGTGTATCGGCCGGTACCGTCTGCCCGGTATTGCGCAGGTGCCACTGGATTCCGGCCAGCGGATCGGCCTGCTGGGCCTGGGCGGTGACGGCCAGGCTGCCCAGTACCAGGGCAGTGGCCAGGGCCAGGCGCGTGGAGCGCGGTGGCGCGGAGCGTTGCGTGTGTCGCTTCATACACGAATCCTTCTGTTGTGAATCGGCATGGCAGGACGGCGGGACGGAACTGCCCCATCGCAACGAGCCAAACGCGACACAACGAACAACCCCCTACCTCTTCACACAAGCAATCAGCAGATGTGCCAATTGCGTCACAAACGCTTATGCAGCCGAGGAATAAAAGCCGGCGGTCGCGGCCCTCCTGCCCGTGCCATCATCGTTGGGCCGTCTCTCGCGGCCCCTTGCACAAGGAAGACCGATGGTCAGGAAAGGCCCGGACACCGAAACCCCCGTGGACGAGGCCTTCCGTCCCACCCTGGCCTGGATGGCAAACGAGATCGCGGCCGGCCGTGCGCCCCACGCAGTGAACGTGCCCGCGTGCAGCGCCGACACCTGGGATGTCATCACTGGCATCATCGCGGACTATGGGGAAACCCTGGTGCAGCTCCCCGAGGCCAGCTGGGAAACTTCGGTCAGCCAGTGGCATGGCGAGCGCTGGAAGGTCCTGGTCGACCTGTACACGGCTGTGGAAGGGCGAAGTGATCTGGTAATGGATGTGGATATCGCCGAAACCGAAACCGGCTTCGAATACAGTCTGCACTTGGTCTACGTTCCCTGAGGAGGCACGATGAAGCCGAAGCAATTCCGTCTCACCGCCGAGCAGATCAAGCCTCTGCTGGAGGGCTATGGCGGATGCATCGCCACCGATCGCATCACCGTTGATGGCCAGCCTGTGGGCTACTGCTACCGCGAGGCGCCCGACAACGAGTTGGACAGTGGCTGGCGATTTCTTGCCGGTGACGAAACCGAAGATTACCTGGACGAGCCGGGAAACTCCGGCGTGTACGACGTGAACACCATCGCCAACTGCGATCATGCCGTCCTGGCAGTGGTGGACGCGCCGGCGGGTACCGAGTTCGAACGCACTGAAGACGGCAGGTTGCTGCCCGTCTGATCGGTGATGCCACGTGTTCGGCGGCATCCATCCTGGTGGGTGCCGACCGTTGGTCGGCACATCCATCCAAGCTTGCCGTCACTCCCACCGGTCATCATCGCGCGCCCTCACATCACGCTGTGCTACTACAGCCCGTGCACCCTTCCGCACGGAGCACGATGATGGTCAACCCCCTGGCCCAGGCCCATCGCGGCCTCGGCACCACGCTGTTCAGCCTGTTGAACCCGATACCCTTCGGCTTCTTCGTCGGCGCGCTGATCTTCGACGCGATCTATCTCAACAGTGCTGAGGTGATGTGGGGCAAGGCTGCGGCCTGGCTGATCACCTTCGGCCTGCTGATCGCCATCGTGCCGCGGCTGATCAACCTGTTCACGGTCTGGCGCCGCAACGGCACCGCCACACGCATCGACCGCATCGACTTCTTCCTCAACCTGGTCGCGGTGGTGCTGGCGATCTGGAACGCCTTCGTGCACAGCCGCGATGCCTATGCCGTTGCGGTGCCCGGCACGATCCTGTCGGCGCTGACCGTGGCGCTGATCGCACTGGGCCTGATCCTGCTGTCGTTGCAGCCGCCGGTGCTGCAGGGAGGCCGTCATGGCGAAGCACATCCTGCCCACCATCGGCGCCCTGGCGCTGGCCGTCATGCTGTCGGCCTGTGCCGGCAAGGCCGAATACCATCCCGCCGACCAGTCCGGTGCGCAGCCGCCGCTGCCGGCACCGAAGAACTTCCTGATGCCGCCGATGCAGGTGCCGCGCGGCGTGGGCTGGGCCGAGGGCCAGTCACCCACGGTGGCCGAGGGCCTGAAGATCGAACGCATCGCCGCCAACCTGCTGCATCCGCGGCGATTGTTGACCCTGCCCAACGGCGATGTGCTGGTGGTGGAGGGCAATGGCCCCGGCGAAGAACCGGTCACCACGCCCAAGCAGTGGATCGCCGGCAAGGTCAAGGCGCGCTCGGGCAAGGCCGGCAAGGGCGGCAACCGGGTCACCCTGCTGCGCCGCACGCCGGGAACGAACACCTGGACCCAACACGTCTATATCGAAGGCCTGCATTCGCCGTTCGGCATCCAGTTGATCGGCGACACGCTGTACGTGGCCAACACCGGCAATATCGTGCAGTACCACTACGTGCCTGGTGAAACCCGCATGTCCGACAAGGGCCGTGAGTTCACCGACCTGCCCAGCACCATCAACCACCACTGGACCAAGGAACTGCTGGCCAGCCGCGATGGCCGCAAGCTGTACGTGGGCGTGGGCTCCAACAGCAACATCACCGAGAACGGCCTGGCCGTCGAGTACCGCCGCGCGGTGGTGCTGGAAGTGGACGTCGCCACCCGTGGCAGCCGTATCTTTGCGTCGGGCATCCGCAACCCGACCGGACTGGACTGGGAGCCGAGCACCGGCCAGCTGTGGGCAGTCGCGAACGAACGCGATGAGATCGGTGCCGACCTCGTGCCGGACTACCTCACCTCGGTGAAGGAGGATGGCTTCTACGGTTGGCCCTACAGCTACTACGGCAAGCACGTGGACGAGCGCGTGCAGCCGCAGCGGCCGGACCTGGTGGCCAAGGCGATCGTGCCGGACTACGCCATCGGCTCGCACGTGGCACCGCTGGGCCTGTTGTTCTACACCGGCCAGGCACTGCCGGCGCAGTACCACGGCGGCGCCTTCATCGGCGAGCACGGCAGCTGGGATCGTTCACCGCTGAGCGGCTACGAAGTGGTCTACGTACCGTTCAAGGACGGCAAGCCGACCGGGCGGCCGCAGACCGTGGTCAGCGGTTTCGCCTCGAAGGACGAGAAGACCTTGATGGGCGCACCGGTAGGCATGGCGATGGACGCCGAAGGCGCACTGCTGGTCGCCGACGACGTGGGCGACGTGGTGTGGCGGGTGTCTGCCAAGTAACTCTGTAGCGTCGAGCCACGCTCGACTGCTGTGGATCCGGCCCTTGTAGAGTCGAGCCATGCTCGACTGCTTCTGCCAGCAGCAGTCGAGCATGGCTCGACTCTACAGAAGACCATAAGCCGCCGAGCCTGGGCCCGGCTCTACACTTCCGAAGGTGCCGCGCGCAGCCCGCTGAACACCGATTCGGCAGCAAACCCCACGCCACCCAGCAGCACGCCGAAATACACCACCGTGGCCACAACAAAGCCGTACCCAGCGGCCACCGCCGCGCCATCGCGCTGGATGAAGCCAATCGCAAACGACATCAGCGCCAGCGCCGGCAACGTATTGCTGAACGGAATCGGCCCGGCGGGCGCCATCAGCAGCAGGGTCGCGAACACCAGCATCAGGTTGTTCAGGCGCATCATCTTCTTCGAGCGCACCATCACCGCCAGCCGCATCGGCCGCGACAGCCGCTCCATGCGGTGCACCCACTTCAGCGCACGGCCCAGGTTGGCCTTCAGCTTGTCGGTGGCGATCTCGCGGCGCGCCAGCTTCTGCGGCACCCACAGCGGGCGGTTGCGTACGCGGCTCAGGCCGATCAGCAGGATCGAGGCACCAAACACCGTACTCAGCCCGGGAATCGACACCGGAATGATGAAGATGGCCGAGAGCAGGATCACGATCAGCAGCAGGCCTTCATCGCCCAGCGCGCTGAGCAGGGTGCCGACGCTCACCTGGTCGCCGGGCAGCTCGTCGATCATCTGCTCGATCTGCTGGGCCAGGGGCGCGCTGTCATTGGTTTCGGGGGCACGGTAGGTCATGCGTCGCAAGGTTCTCCAGGGAAGGGCGGTCAATGGGCCGTCCTGCGGTGGGGGACGCACAGGCTCCTGCAGTATCCCGGCCAACGTGGGCAAAGAGGTGAACCGGGCATGAGGGGTTAAACTGGCGTGCCCCGCACGAGTTGAACGCAATGGACATGGGCCGCAGGCAATCGACCATCGAACTGGTCGCCATCGACATGGATGGCACCCTGCTGGATCCCACCCACACGCTCACCGCGCGGGCCAAGCAGGCGATCGCGCAGGCGCGCGCGCTGGGCGTGCACATCGTGCTGACCAGTGGCCGCCCGGTTCCCGGCCTGGCACCGTTCCTGCACGAGCTGGGCATCACCGGCGACGACGACTACTGCATCGCCTGCAATGGCGGCCTGGTGCAGCGCATCGGCACACGCGAAACCGTGGTCGAGTATCCGCTCAGCTTCGACGACTTCCTGTTCTGCGAGCAGGTGGCCCGCGACCTGGGCGTGCACTTCCAGGCGCTGGACAGCCGGCGCATGTATACGCCCAACCAGGACATCAGCTACTACACCGTGGCCGACTCGCATCTCTCGCGGATGCCGCTGTCCTACCGCCGCGTGGCCGACATGGACCCGTCCATGTCGTTCATCAAGCTGATGATGATCGACGAACCCGACGTGCTGGATGCCGCCATCGCGCGCCTGCCCAGCGAACTGACCGAGCGCTTCGCGGTGCTGAAGAGCGCACCGTTCTTCCTGGAAGTATTCGACCACCGCGCCGGCAAGGGGCCAAGCCTGCAGAAGCTGGCCGAGCACCTGGGCATCGACCGCGCCAACGTGATGGCCATCGGTGACCAGGAGAACGACCTGACCATGCTGCAGTACGCCGGTACCAGCGTGGCGATGGGCAATGCCATCGACGCGGCGAAGGCGGTGGCGCGGTTCGAGACCACCAGCAATGCAGACGAAGGCGTGGCGCGCGCCATTGAGCGTTTCGTCCTGCAGTAACCGCGCGTCCCTATGCCCTGGTAGGTGCAACCTCGGTTGGCACACGCAGACGGCAAGCGCCGACCAAGGTCGGCCTCTACCATGCCTCGCAGACCCCGGTAGGCGCCAACCTTGGTTGGCGCACGCAGACGGCAAGCGCCAGGCTATACCCACGTATAGCCCCCCCATCCCCATCGCCATTCGCGCTGTACCACGGTGCAATGGCGAATGCGGCAGTGCGATGCAAGAATTTCGCACGTCGAAATCACCCCACCAAGTCCCACGGCAGATGATCGCCTTCGTCTGCTGACCGGCGCGCACCGCGCCGTCACTCCCTCAACGCAATCGCATCGCCAGCCAGGGCGCCGACACCGGTGCTGCAACGCGCTGGGCGTGCGCCTGCGCCGCTCTCTCCCTGCACCTGGATCTGCCCATGAACACCCCACCCACGACGCGCCTCGCCCTGGCCATTATCGCGGCCATCGCTGCGCCTGCTTATGCCGCAGAAACGCACGATGCCGCGCATGACACCCCCACCACCTTGAACGCGCTGCAGGTCATCGCCACGCCGCGCGGCGCGGCCGTTGCGCCCACCCAGGTGGTTGGTCCAAACCGCTACATCATCAAGGCTGAAGACCTCGACGCGATGGTCACCGGCAACAATGGTCTGGCCATGCTGAAGCAGGTACCGGGCGCCAGCTACACCGCCACCGACGGGCTTGGCCTGGATATCTCGGCCACGAGCCTGTTCGTGCGCGGCTTCCGCATGAACGAAATGGGCATCACCTTCGAGGGCGTGCCGCTGAACGACAACGGCTTCCTCTCGCTCACCGGCACCAGCGTGGTGAACGTGGGCGTGCCCGATGGCATCGGCGCGATCACGGTCAGCCCCGGTGGCGCACCGGTCAGCGTGTTCTCCAGCAGCGTCAACGGCGGCAGCCTGGAATACCGCCTGCGCGAGCTGCAGGACACACCCAGCCTGCGCGTGAAACAGGGCGTGGGCAGCAACAACACGCTGGTCACCACCGTATCCGGGCAGAGCGGCCAGCTCGGTGAGCACGGCCCGAAGGTGCTGGTCGACCTGCAGCGTGTGTCTGCCGACAAGTACCAGGGCGAGGGCACCCAGAACTTCCTGCGCGGCGACCTGAAGCTGCAGCAGGATGTCGCCTGGGGTGACTTCACCGTGTTCCTGTCCGACAGCAAGGCCAAGGTCTGGGGCTACAACAACATCTCCTTCGACATGATCCGCAAGCTGGGCTGGAAGGCCGACATCTTCTATCCCGATTATGCGTGGGCCTGGTACGTGGCCTCGCCGGAGAATGCGGACAAATCCTGCGGCGCCTACACCTGCGGTGAGCTGTCCGAACTGATCCCGTACGACACCGGCCAGATCACCCGCGATCGCGTGTCGTCGATCAACCACCGTTTCCAGATCACCCCGGCGCTGAGCGGCAACGTGCAGCTGTACAACGCCAACAGCCACACCCAGGCCACGCTCACCGACCCGACCGTGCCGTCGCCCAACGGCGCGCCATTCTCCGAACAGGTGCAGACGCCGCGCGTGAATCGGCTGGGTGGCATGTTCAACCTGCAGTTCGAGGCCGGCGCGCACACCTTCACCGCCGGCTTCTGGCAGGAGAAGAGCAAGGCCGCGGCCAAGACCGAGTGGTACCAGCAGCCGCTGCTGGGCGAGGGCCCGCCGCTGAAGGCCACCGGTCCGTTCGATGTGTATGGCCCCGCGTTCAAGACCGACAACGCCTCGAGCTGGGTGACCCGCTCGCGCCAGTTCTACCTGCAGGACGACATCGTGCTGAACGACACGCTGAAGCTGGGTGTCGGCTTCAAGGCCGTGGACTTCCGCACCAGCGGCGGCGGCCTCGGTGACGCCAAGGACCGGCCGGTGAACGGCACGCTGCGCGCGAAGAGCAACTTCCTGCCGCATGTCTCGCTGTTCTGGAGCCCGACCGAATCCACCGATGCCTTCATCGACCTGGCCAACACCATGAACGGTTACCGTGTGGCCCAGCGCGGCAACATCGGCTACACCGCCTCGGCATGGACCATCACCGACCAGGAGGAGTTCGACCGCGTGGCCGGCACGCTGCGCCCGGAGAAGAACTGGAACCTGACCGTCGGCGCGTCGCATCGCTTCGATCGGCTGATGATCACCGGCGACGTGTTCTACAACGACATCCGCAACCGCCTGCTGTCGGCCGCCATCGGCACCCAGTTCGCGCAGATCAACACCGTGCGGTTGATGCCAAAGATGCACGTGATCGGTGCCGACCTCGGCATCACCGCCGACCTGACCGACCACCTGCAGTTCTACCAGGGCGTGGCCGTGGCCCGTTCGTACTACGACAGCGATTTCGTGGTGGGCGACACGGTGTACCCGATCAAGGGCAACGCCCAGCCGGGCTATCCGCAGATCTCGCTGGTCAGCGACCTGTCGGCGCATTTCGGTGACTGGCGCTTCGGTGCCACCAGCACCTCCTACCTGCGCCAGCCCTTCACCTACGAGAACGACATCCGCGTGCCGACCTTCTGGCAGGTCAACACCTATGCCGCCTACCGCTTTGGCGTGGACAGCGCCGTACCGGGCCTGGAGCTGCGGCTGGACGTGAGCAACCTGTTCAACCGCCACAACATCGGCACCGCCACCATCGCCGGCTCGTCGTTCTCGGGGGATTACCAGACCCTGCAGCGCAGCGCGCCACGGCAGCTGATGTTCAGTACGTCGATGGCGTTCTGAGGCGACGAGGAACGGGGTCAGAGCCCTTTGCGGTGCAAAGGGATCCGACCCCGAAGCCACCCATGACCGGGGTCAGATCCCTTTGCACCGCAAAGGGCTCTGACCCCAAGCCCCTCCAGAAACCCGCCTTGCGCAATCAACAGGGGTTTTCTGGCAGCGACGCAAGGTTCCCACAATGTTGCTGGGTCATGCTGTCGGCATGGCTCAGTACAACCCCCGATCACCGTTGTTCGGCATACGGAGTCATGGACGGCCCCGGCAGGCGCTGTCCGTGGCGCCTGTGATCGACCTGCAGGCCGAGTACCAGTTCTGGCACGTCTACGAGCGTGTGGTCCGTCCGTTGCCCGGTGGGGGGCTGCGGCTGGCCTGGCTGGTGTGCCAGAAGGTGTACCGGGACCGGTGGCAGCACCCGGACGACAGCGACGAGGCGGCGTTGTCGCGGGTGCTGTTCGGCGGGAACATGACGGCTGACCGGGCGTCGGAGCTGGCGGAGCTGCACGCGCTGGTCAGCCGTCGGGTGGCGTTGCTGGCGAAGCGTGGGCGGGTGGATTCCGCGGCCTGATGCGTGGGGGCCGCTCCCGGCGTGCCGAGCTGCCATGACCCGCTCTGGCACCATTGCACCATCCGTCGCCATGACACGCTGTTGGTAGAGTCGACTGCTAGTCGACTGCTCTTCGCGCGCGAGTCGACCAACGGTGACTCAACCAACGACCACTCCGAACGGTGCTCCTAGGGCTTTCCCCGATCCAACTGCCGGTACCCGATCGCTTCAGCCAGATGCGCCGTCTGGATCACCTCGCAACCTGCAAGATCAGCAATCGTGCGCGCCACCCGAAGAATGCGGTGCATCGCCCGTGCGGACAGCTGCAGACGCTCAATCGCCTGCTCCAGCAGATCCTGATCGGCCTCACTCAATTTTGTGCACGCACGCAGCGCAGCCGGCGATAGATGTGCATTGAGCCCGCCACGCACCTGCTGCCGCGCATGCGCGGCTTCCACCCGCTCACGCACCGATGCACTGGGCTCACCCAGAGGCGTGCTTTCCCGCAGCTCCACCGCGTCCATGCGAGCCACGCTGATGTGCAGGTCGATACGGTCCAGCAATGGGCCGGAGACGCGCGCACGGTAGCGGTTGATGCGCTCATCGCTGCACAGGCAGCGGTTGCTACGGTCACCGGCCCAGCCACACGGACAAGGGTTCATCCAGATGTTTTGTGAGGAATAGTGCTTGGGAAAAAAGATAAGGTGCGGCAAATTAGCTCTGCTCACCACGGTAGCTCACATTGCATGGCAACTAGAAAGAAGAAGGGTGTCGGCGAGGTCCAAACGGGCCCGGACGGACTTTGGATCACGGTAAGGGCGATCGGTCGGGCGCATGGAGTAGCGTCGATTGACTTCACATTTCTTCGGAGTTGGATCGGACCTCGCGGTCAAGCCGCATTTGTCGATGCAATTGTCAAGCTATCAAGGCGCTACGTCGCGGCCCAGAACACGTACTCGGTTCGCTGCGTCCTTCAGTTCTGGCAGGCCCTCGGTGCAAGAAGGGGGTGGCCGGCTCCAAGTCGTCGAATCAGTTCCGCTGCCTTGGTCGCGCAACTGTCTGATCTTCGGGGTGAGTTCTACGCGGCCAGAGCGGCGGTTGGAGTCGCGCTAACTACGATCACGAATCAGTGGACCAGCTTTGTTCGATTCATCCCCTGTCTTGTTCAGACCGGTGCAATCAACTTCGTCGAATCGAAATTGGCTGCCATCTCCGCTCCGCCTCGCGCGCTCATCATTGCGGATAGGGAGCATGCTGCAAACTCACCAGTGTGCCTGAACAACGCCCCAAAGACTTTGAACTCGGCACAGAACTCATACAACGACAATCTCTTCGAGTCGATCTCAATCGTTGATGGAAGTGCAGAGTACCTAGATCGCTATCAGGAAAAACTTGGGAAGGCAGTAAACACGATTCTCCACTGCGCAGTGAAGGACTTCGAGGAGTTCGTGGCTCAACGAGAGAGAGGCTTGGCTGAAATTAGCCGTTTCGACGTAGGTTCACTACATGAGCTTAAGGCGCATCGCCGAGGCGGATTCTCCCGAGAGAACTGGGGGCACCTGCTGAATCAAGAGCGATATGAGAAGGGTCTCAGGATTGCCTTGGGGATATGCGTCTTTGATATGGGCGGGATTCCTAGGCAGCGACGCAAATTCGATGTGAAGTCGAGCAAGGCATCCATCTTAGATGGGTCTAGCAGAATCTGGGACTTCGTTTCTTCGTTCGGAAAGAACGAGCTCCTGCCATACCTTGGCATCATGAGTAGCAAGCAGGCGGCAGTCTGCATACTGATCCTACTCATTGAACACCCGATTCTTAACCCAGTGGCGTTGTACAGGGCCAGGATAGAAAGGGATCGTCATGGTGGAACCTACATCTCCTCCGATGGTCTTGTCGGAAAAGGGGGTATCCGCTTTAGCGTGGAGAAGCTGCGTGCGGGCGAGGAGAAGAGTGTGGAGCTTTCGCCTCTTGCCCAGCGAGTTCTTGTGAAGGTCTTCGAGTGGACCGAGCCCGTACGTACTCGGATGATCCAGGAAGGGAGAAGGAAGGATGCAAACCATCTTTGGATTGGCATCAGTAGCCTCGACTACCGTTTGAAAGCCTTCTCGGAGAAAGCGTTCCTGAATGCACTTGGTGCATCTGAAGCTTGGCGCAGTGTCAGGGGAGCCGGCATGGTCACCCGGGCAACGAACTTCGGGGAGCGCCATGCCGAGCTCGCTCCATGGAGAGAGAAGCTCACCTACAAGAATCTACGAATGAACTCCGGAGTGCTAAAGTTCCTTGAGGCAGATGGTGATCTTGTCGTAGCGGCGAGGATATTTGGCCACCGATCGGTCAAGACGACCTTGGGGCACTACGTCCCAAATGCCCTTCGCATCGCCTTGTTTGAGAGGCAGGTTAGGCGGCACCAGAACAGACTGATCGTTCAAGCATTTTCTGATCACGAGCGGCTTCTTGAAGTGTCGGATTTCTCGACGGTTGAGGACCTCCACCTGTTCCTCTCGGGTAGCGCGGACGAGGCTGCTGAAGCTCAGGTTCCCCGCCGTGTGTACAAGGCCGCTTCTCCTGGCGCGGGACTGATCCTCTGTAAGGATCCTGATGCGCTGGCGGTTGCAATGCTCTACCGGGATCGCTTGGAAAGCGCCAGTGCGACCTTCCTGGATCGACCTGATCTCCGGACCGGAGTTGCCCCGCGATTCTGGAGAGACTTTGTGGATGCGCTGACCGCGCCATTGCCCCCGGCATTGATTGAGATCACTGATCTTGTCGAGTGTGCATTGGCTAGAAAGACTGTCATCATTTCTCGCATTCGGCTGCCGGAGATCCGGTGATGGCTCAACTTCCCTCGGAGGTCCTGTCCTTCTTCAGTCGGACCCAAACCGGTTTGAGCCCATTAGTGCGTCCGTGGTGGCTGAAATCCGCGGTCCACGAATCTGTATGGAGAGTTGAGACGGGAAAGAGAGATCTGCGCCAAGTCGGTGAGAAGAGTCGCGGTGGGCAGGTTCTGAGATGGGATCTACTGCTACCAACGGGACGATTGAGCACATCATCTCACGCAGTTATCTGTGAACAATGTAAGGCGTTGATCATCGCCGTAGCGAAGGTACGTGGATCAACCCGGTCGCTCAGATCAGTTCATGGCGCACTGTTTCTCTTCGCAGAGTTCTTGGCCCTTAAGTACGAAGAGAAGTTCCTGCGTGACGGACTCCTAGTCGCTCATCTGGACGACGTAGAGGCATTCATGGAGTCCTATGCTGAGGCGGGGTCTTGCGGGACGGGGCGGTTCATTGAGCGCCTTAGCTCTTACCTTTCGGCTGAGATTCCGTTGGAACGGTTAGACGCGGATGAGGTTAGGAACCACTTTGGCTTGACGGAAACAAACCAGTTGAGTTTGGTCGCCATTGGCGCGGCTATATCGGTGGACTGGCAGAGGCTGCGCAGTAGTCCCGCATTTCGGAGCCATCTGACCCAGTACGGGTACCGAGGAGAACGCGACTTAAGCCGCGGCGCTCGTACCACCAGCGGCTATGCGGATATCTTTCCGCTACTGGCTCAGGCCTCGCACTCCGTCCAGACCCTAAGCGCGTGGGCTTTGAGCAATGTTCGCGAGGTTCGCGATGCTTGCCGACCTTTTCGCAGAGAACAGTCGGGCCGCACGGCGACATTGCCACCGACCGTCTGTAGGCAGTTTGTTAGGTCAGCGTGTGCGTGGATGCTTGAGGAGGCGCCTGCATTGGAGGCTCACCTTGCAGGGTTGATTGATGAAATCGCCCAAAGTGGTGACCTTGGCCACCGGTCGCCAACTGCATTGTTGAAGGATGCGGAAGCGCTGATTGAAACCGGTCCACTAGTACGCTGTTCGAGGTTCGTTTCCCAGCGTTTCAGGGAGAGAGGGGATGACAGGTACTGTGATTTGGAACCCTATCGGTTGTTCCCTTTGGTTCTCGGACTGATCCGAATCCATCTAGGTGTTTGCTTTGGACTTGTGGCCTTGTTTGCTTGTGCAAGGAGATCCGAGATCATTGACATGGGGTTGCATGCGCTCCTGACATCTGATGGTCGCTACCACTTGACGATTCACCAGGCAAAGCGGGGGGAAGGGAACGAGAGGCCGAGGTTTGACAAGCCTGTGCCACGTATCGTTGCCATGGCGATATCGATCATGAACAATCTCAGGACGCAACTACTTCGGGTGATGCCCAGGGAGGATTCGTTGCTGGATGATCGCGTGATGTTCTTCGTCGGAATGCAGGGCATCAGGCCATTCAGTGAGAATCATCCGCGCGTCGTTCTCCAGCTCATAAGTGACTACTTTGATCTCCGTGGCCCCGACGGAAAGCGATGGGTGCTTGAGCCTCATCAACTGCGAAGGAGCTTTGCTATGACATTCTTTCATTCGGAGGGGGAAGAGTCATCTCTACCTGCGCTCGCGTGGCTCATGGGTCATCATGATGTCGAGGAGACTTGGAGATACGTGAAGGAGTCTATGACGGGCAAGGAGATCAGTCATGCAGAAGCCTGTTTGGCGATGGCGGCTGTGAACTCAGGTGATGGCTCGGAATCTGCCCAAAAATTGAAGGCGCTTCTTCTCGAGCACTTCGGAAGCGACGATCTCGCTGTTCTCGATCATGATGATGTCTTGGAGTATCTGGAGATGCTCTCTGAGGAGCGAAAGATCAGTGTCAAGCCGATTCAGATTACAACCGGCGATCGTAGTACGTTCACAATCCTCATTTCGCACAGAGGGGAATGATGCCAAGGCTCAGTAAAGGACAGGTAGCTGCGGGTGTGCGGGACAAGCAGCTTCGTGCTGAACGGAGTGTTCGGGGCATCATCGCCATCCTGGACGAGGCGGTGGCAGTTGGGTCCCTTCTTGAAGAGCATAGTGATCTCTTTAGACGCATGAGTGATCTTGCCGGGATGAATGATGAGGCTCGAGGCATCTTTCCGATGTCGGTTCGAACACTCAGGAACAATGTGGAATCGCTGTACCCAGGCGGGATGGAAGCGTTTAGGCGTGCCATCGGAGAGCTTCTGGGGGCCGCGAGGAAGCCTGTTGCACAGCAGGAAGATGAGGCTTGGCTGGAGGATGCTGTTCTGGACATGACCGCTAGGTACAGTGATCTCGTGCAACGCTTCAAGAGGCTGGCTCTTGGATCGGAGGTCGCAGCCGATGAGCTAAAGCGACACTTCGATCGGTACCGCGGCTCTAGCTCCCTACGGGTAGTGAAGTGAAGATTGATGGTGGTTTGTGTAGGAGGGCCAGCAATCAATTCCGGTTACCGGGGGTTGGACGCGTCACCTCGTTCCTCGATAGGGGCGCGGCAGGAGGCATGAAGGTGGTGTTCTTCCCAAACGGCCGTTCTTGCTGGGAAGTGAATGCGTACCTAGTTCATTGCCGACGCCTTGGGCTGACGGTAGGTACGATATCCACCTATGCGAGTGAGCTAAGCCTGCTGGTACGATTTCTGTACTTGCGTCGCCTGGAGCTGAGAGAGATCGATGATGATCATCTGATCGAGTTTGCTGATTGGCTGGTGGTTCGGGATGAGTCCAGCGCAAGGCACATCAATCGTATCCTCTCACGTGTTCTCGCTTTCATTGGCTGGGCCGAATGTATCAGTCTCGGCCCTTTCCAGATCGGCCGGCTTGGTGAGCAGGCGATTATCACGGTTGAAAGGCGCGTGGTGAGGACGAAACGGCTGGACCGGGTGTCCTCGGACAGGCATGCAGCGATGCTTCCAAGTGGTGCAAAGCGAGTCGTACGACCAATGCCTCTTGAGGTATTTCGCCGACTCCTGGCGCAGTGCGAGCGAAGCGCGAAGCGCACCTTCGTAAAGAGTCGCAATCGCGCGATGCTCCTGATACTCGCGGATACCGGGATCAGGCGCGAAGAGCTTGTTTGGATCAGGGTCACCGATGTACTTGATGCATCGAAGGGTGATGGCATGCTGAAGGTGCGGACCTCGAAGAGGAGGGGGAACCCTATACGT
This sequence comes from Stenotrophomonas sp. GD03794, assembly GCF_029842145.1. Classification (NCBI taxonomy): domain Bacteria; kingdom Pseudomonadati; phylum Pseudomonadota; class Gammaproteobacteria; order Lysobacterales; family Lysobacteraceae; genus Stenotrophomonas; species Stenotrophomonas sp. GD03794. The sequence continues at coordinate 24,367 of NZ_JAOCFV010000016.1, read as the reverse complement.
CTGGTTCCTGTTCCCGCACTAACTTTGCAGGAGGTCATGAAGTACATCAGGGTGCAACGGGAAATGCATATGCGCCGCCATACCAAGTCCGGACGGGGGAGTCGCGACAAGGGTTGGGTCTTCTGCTCTCAGAGCGGTTCAAGGCTAGCTGCTGCAACGGTGAGCCAGACTTTCTCGGATCTGCGGGCGCTTGCCGGAGTTTCAGAGCGCGCTACGGCTCATATGCTTCGACACAGGTACATAACTCTTCAGGTCATCGATCGGATCAAGAGGCTTCGAAACATTGGGATTCTTGGCGTTGAGGCAGCAGCAACGGTACTCGCACAGGTGGCTTCTTTAAGCGGCCACTCCAATCCTACTAGCATGTGGGACTACATTGACTGGGCCTATCAGGAAATGGCCTCGGATGCCGAGAACCGCGGGACCTTGGAGATTGGCGAGCTCATCCGGGAACTGGAGGTTTTTGGTGAAGCGGCGATAGAAAGCTCCGAAGGGAGAGCCCTGCTTAGCCGAGTTCGTAGCGCACTTGCTTCGCAGCTTGAGAAGGCTCCGAAACTGGGTGTACTCGCCCACCAAGGGATGGGGCTGGGATGAACTGCTTGTGCAGGGGCGCCGGTGGTATGGGTGAGAGCCCTTTGCTGTTGGTGTGGTGCGGGCGATCCAGCACCTCTAGTAGCCGGAAGCGACGTCCATCGAACAGGGCGTCACTGGGGACAGTGAATGTCCTACAGAGTATTGGGTGTCGTGACCACCTTGATCGGTTGCCGGCGACGCCGTAAAAAGCGCCTTCTTCCTTGCGGATGCGATGCACACGCTTGTGGTCGTCCCACCAGGCGTCCCAGCGAAGCATCACCAACACGGGCTCACAGCCATAATGGATGCGCGCGTGAGTGCCCGAAAGCACATGGTTCGCGTTCCGAGTCGCCCTTGCACTGACCGGAATTCAATCGTTGGCGGTCGTGCTGTTCGCTGGCGTCGTACTTCGAGCGTGTAGCTCGTTTCCCTCGGTGCCCTCTCCGCTGGATGCTCAGGCATTCTGGGCAACGGTAGCGTGCTTGATCGTCGGCCGCACCGTCTTCGCTATAGGTTCCCAGAGCCTTGGGCCAGGCATTGCTCGGTCACGCGTGTTGCGCTGCTGGTCGGAACCGAACCGCTCTCGGAGCGCTATTTGACTCTATTTGGATGGGTGAGGTCATTGGAAAAGCGGCTTGGGCGGGGGCGAGGCCGGACAGTCCGGAGGAGCGCTTGGGCTGGCGCCGATACCGATTGTGCTCAACGTCCCGCGGGAACCAGTCCAAAGCGCATCAGCTGAGCGGGTGCAGCTGGGCTGCTGACGTGAAACTCTGATATCCGCTTCTGGCCGAAAGCGGACGCTTAGCTCAGTGGCTGTCTATACGGCACATTCCTGGTCGGCGTGCTGACGGAGATTACCAAGTGGGTCAAGCGGAGCGGGCGAGGGATTGAACGGCGCTCCGGCAATAGCACACGCGTCGGCTGGCGTCGCGGCAGGTGAGATGGGCTGGGCTTAGCTTTTTGCCAAACTCGGCGGAAGGCGGCATAGTCTTGCACATATTACCGATCAAGTACTTTGCGGATATTCCCATGGACAAGAAGGGCAAGGCAGCCAACCAAGCTCTCTTTGAGGAAGACTACGTGCTGCGGTCACTCGGGCGGATTGGCTATGACCCAGATATGGCGCTCACTGAGCTGGTGGCCAACACGTGGGATGCAGGGGCTGCCAGGGTTGCCGTGATCATCCCGGAGGAAACAAGTGGCATGCTGTCGGTCGAAGACGATGGCCACGGGATGACCGAGGACCAGTTTCGCAAGCGCTGGATGACCTTGGGATACAACAGGCATCGAAGCCAAGGGGCGAACGTCCAGTTTCCTTCCGAACGCGACGATTGGGTACGCATGGCCTTCGGACGCAACGGTATTGGTCGCCATGGCTTGTTGTGCTTTTCTGATCATTACACGGTCGAAACTTGGACAAATGGCGTTCTTTCTACCTTCGTGATTGGGACCCGAAATCAGCCGTCGCCGTTCTACATCCAAAGCCATGAGACAGCCACCCGTTCGGGCCATGGCACCCGGTTGTTGGTGGAGGTTGAACGCCACCGCCCAGATCCAGATCGGATCAGGACGGTCCTGTCAGGACGCTTCCTGCACGATCCGCAGTTCGTCGTTTCGGTGAACGGCCAGTCCGTCCCGCTGTCTGAGCATGAGGGCCTTCTGGAGGAACGCAAGATTCAGGTCGAACCTGGCTTTGATGTCACGGCGTATGTGGTGGACACAACACGCACAGCGAAATCCACCCGCTACCAAGGCGTAGCGTTTTGGGTGAGCAATCGGTTGGTCGGGCTGCCGAGTTGGACCGTTGGGCCGATGGTCGTTCTGGATGGGCGGGTGCGCTTTGCCAAGCGCTATGCCCTCGTGATTGAGTGCGGATCGGAGTGGCTTTCCGAAATCGAACCAGACTGGTCGAAGTTCAAGACTACGGAGCGAACTGATCACCTTTTCGAAGCGGCCAACGGGTATGCCCAGGAAATGGTCGAGAAGTTGTCGGCCCACCTGATCGAGGAGAACTCAGAAGACGCGCTCTACAAGAATCGAGAGGATCTGCGGACGCTACCTAGGCGATCCATGCTTGAAGTAGCCCAGTTCACAAAGACCGTGGTGCATGACCAGCCAGGGATACCGCCGGAGACCCTCAACAAGGTCGTCAAAGCGGTTATCAAGATTCAGAAGGCACGAAGCGGTTCAAGTTTCCTTGACAAGCTGATGCAGCTGGATGAGCACGACATCGACGGGCTGGATCGATTGCTAGGACAGTGGACTGTGGAGGATGCGCTCACGGTTCTGGATGAGATCGACAGTCGTTTGTCCATCATTGCCGCCATGGAGAAGCTCAGCGGCGACCCGGAAGCTGACGAGTTGCATACCCTTCATCCGCTCGTGACGCAGGCGCGTTGGCTATTTGGGCCGGAGTTCGACAGTTCGGAGTATGCATCGAACAACACCCTGCGAACAGTCGCCACCAGTCTATTCAAAGCGAGAAAGCAGAATCAGACCTTTGCTAATGCTGCGAAGCGCCCCGACATCGTCGTCCTCTCCGATGCCACTCTCTCAATCGTCGGGACGGAAAGTTTTGATACCGGCAAGGATCAGCTCGTGATGATGCGCGATGTCCTGCTCATCGAGTTGAAAAAAGGGCGTTCTGAAATCGGTCGCAAAGAAATGAATCAGGCGGCAGAGTATGTCGATGAACTTGTCTCCAGCGGAGGCATACAGGGTGGGCCTTTCTTCCATGCCTTCGTGGTCGGCCATTCGGTCGCATCCAATATCCCAACTGTCAATAACCGGGAATACAACGGAGCCCAGCGCGGACGGGTAACAGCGACCACTTACAACCAGCTCGCATTGACAGCAAACCGGCGCCTCCATGGGCTAAAGGCAAGAATACCCTCACGGTACGAGGAGGTTTCTGGTTACGAGCTTGTCCAGAAAGTCATGGGGACGCCAAGCCAAGCATCGTTCGCTCCGCTGGCAGAGTAGGGCGGTGTCTAGCCCGGGTTAGACGATCGCTTATGGCCGAAAGCAGACATCGTTGACGAATCCCGCTGGGGCAGAGCTCCCGGAAGGCCTATTCAGAAACCACGTTCATCAACTGCTAGTGTTCGAGGGGAAGCCGCCCTGGCAGCCGTATGAAGTATGTGGACGAGGAGATCTGCAGATGAACAACCTTGATGACTGGCTTGCAAAAGCCGCAAACGCAACGCGCGCAGATGCCAGCGCGGGAACCGATGCGCTGCTGGCCCGCCTGGCCCAGGAGCCGCCACCTGCCAAGTGGGCGGGACGCCGCGAGCTCCGCCGCGCTGTGACCTGTGCTGCGTTGTCTGCGGTGCTGACCTGTGGCGGGGTGGGCTCTGCATTCCTCGTCACCCAGTCCAACCCGCGGCCCACTTGGGTCGCGGCGCCGTCTGCCATGTCCCCCTACGCCCTGCTGGTGGAACGCTGATGGCTATCGGAACCGCCATGCGCCTGCCTTTGGCGACCTTGGCCGGCGCGGTCATCGGCGTGGTTTGCGCCCTGGGGATCGGCTGGGGCTGGCACTACCTCAACCCTGGCCACAGCGACCTGCATGAACGGCTGCACGCCGTGGTGCCCCTGGACAATTCGGAGAAGGACATCCTGCAGGCCAAAGAGCAGCTCTTTGCGACGCGCAGGGGCGAGATCGAGGCGCGCTTGCGAATCGCCAACCGTCAACTTGCCGATGCCATTGCGGCCGATCCTCGCTGGAGTCCGCAGGTAGAGGCGGCAAGCAGGGAGGTCGAGCGTGCGGCGGGTGATCTGCAGCGTATCACGCTGGAGCACGTCTTCGAGATGCGTGCAGGGCTGAAGCCCGATCACCGCGCTGCCTACGACAAGGCGCTGCTGGACGCACTGCGCAACGATTCCCCTTGAAAGCATGGCCTGAGCGTGACGATCGAGGAAGACAACAACTGGGCCGTCGAAGCTGCTGCGGGTGACCCAGCGGCATTCGCGCGCCTGGTGCGCAGGCACTCGCCGGCCATCACACAGATGGTGCGAGGCATGGGCGTTCCGGAAACCGACGTGGACGACGTCGTTCAGGAAACTTTCGTGTCGGCGTGGCGCGCGTTGGCTGAGTATGACCCCGCTCGCCCAGTGCTTCCGTGGTTGATGCGTATCGGAATCAACAAGGTTCGCGATACCCAGCGTTTCCGCCGCGTGCGTTACTTCCTATTCAAGGCCCGGCCCATCGACGATGAAGAGGGCCGGACGCTGGTATCGGATCAGGCCGGCCCGGAACAGAGCGCCAGTTCCAGCCTTGAACTCGCCAGCGTGATGCGCGTGCTCGACAGCATCGATCCCGCCTTACGCGAGGCACTGGTGCTGACGGCATTCGTCGGTCTGTCCCAGGTTGAAGCGGCCGCTGCGCTGGGAATCAGCCTGAAAACGATCGAAGGCCGCGTACTTCGCGCCCGGGCAAAACTGGCCTCGGCGTTGGGTCGTTAGAAAAAAATCTCCCAGATGTGAGGGGAGCGGCACACAGGCCGCGTAGTGCATGAGACGACCGCTGATGCGGCATCACTGCACTGGACCCCTGGATGAAGTACTCATTGCTTGCCTTGTCGACACTGCTGGCGCTGTTCGGCACATCGGTGGCGTGGGCCGCCGACGCGCCCACCTACGAAGATCTACTGGAACAGAGCAGGGCGCAATCGCCTTACCTGCAGGAAAAGCGCTTCGACACCGCAGCGGCCGCCGGCGATGCCCGGCAGGCCAGAGCATTGCGCAACCCCACTATCGACGGCCTTGTCGAGAATCTCAACGCACCCTTAAGCAATGGCAGCAGCCAGCGCCAGACGACCTACACCCTGACCCAGCCGCTGGAGATCTTCGGCCAGCGGAGCGCGCGTATCCAGGCGGGCGAGAAGGGCCTGCAGGCGGCCGAAGCTCGGCAACACCAAGCGCAGGTTGAGTTCTCGGCAGCGCTGGCGGTGGCCTACGCCGCTGCCGAGGCCAGCCTGATTCGCCGGGCAATCGCGCAGGAGGATGTGGAGCGCGCCGAGGGCGACCTGCGTGCGGCCAAGGCTCTGGTGGAAGCTGGCAAAGAGGCCAGCCTTCGTTCCGCCCAAGCCCAGGCCGGCCTGAGCGCGGCGCAATCGGCTGCTGCCAGTCGCGATGCCGAGACGACGGCTGCTCTTGAGCAGTTGTCGGTGCTGGCCGGCCAGACCGAGACGTACTCAGGTGTGGGCCAGTCCCTTCTAGAGCGCGACTGGCCAACGGTGGGCGCAACCGCAGGCGATGCCACGGCGGTGCTGACAGCCAAGGCGGACGTGGACGCTACCGAAGCCCAACTGCGTATCGAAAGGCTCAAGCGTGCGCCGGACCTGAGCGTGTCTGCAGGGCGTCGCAGCTTTGCAGCAGGTGGGGACGCGCTGGTCGTGGGCCTTTCGCTGTCCGTACCGCTGTTCGACCGCAACAGTGGCGGCATCAGCGCCGCCCGTGCCCGTACCGACGCGGCCAGGGCGCGATTGGACGCTGCGCGCCTGCAGAGCCAGGCAGATCGCGCTACCGCGTTGTCCCAGGTGGCTGCGGCGCGACGCGGCCTCGAGGCAGCTGCCGAGGGTGAAAAAGCCGCGGCCGAGGCCTACCGCATGGGCCGTCTGGGGTATGAGGCCGGCCGCACGCCCCTGGTGGAACTGCTGCTCAGCCGCCGCACGTTGACAGAAGCGCGGCTGACCGTGGTCGATGCGCGCCTTGCCCGGGTCCGTGCCTACGCATCACTTGCAATGGCCAATGGCCAGATCGTCTTCGGAGACCGTTGAATGAAGCGAAACACCCCTTCCGTGAATACTCTGGGCATGCTCGGCGTCGCCGCGCTGGCGCTTGGCGCAGGCTTCGGCATCGCCCGCCTTTCGCAGTCCTCCAGCGCGCCTGCCCCGGCAGACGCTGCGCCCACTGCCGCTGAAGATAACGGCGGCGTGCAGGTCGTTGCCATTCCCGATGCATATCTTGGAGCAGCCGGTATTGCCGTTGAGGCTGTCACCTCTGCCGACGTGGCAGCCAACATTGGCGCAGCAGGCTCCGTCGTTGCCATTCCGGGTGGTGAAGCCGTGGTGGTATCCAGGGCCGCAGGCAACGTGACCGAGGTGCTTCGCCAGGTGGGCGACAAGGTCGCCAAGGGCGATGTCCTTGCACGGGTCGCCAGCCCTGATGGCGCACGCATTGCAGCAGATCTGCGCGTGGCCAATGCCGGTCTTTCCCTGGCGCAGAAGAACGCCAGCCGGGACCAGTCGCTGTTGGCGCAGGGGGTGCTTGCCCGGCAGGAGGCCGAAGCCAGCCAAGCTGCCTACCTGTCGGCACAGGCCGAAGCGCAACGGGCTGCGCTGGTGGCTCGCACCGCCAACGTCGATGGCGGCGGCAGCGTTTCGGTGGTCAGCCCCATCGCCGGGAACATCAGCAGTTCCCAGGCCACACTGGGTGTATTCGTTGAACCACAGGCCACCCTCTATCGCGTCACCGGCTCGAACGGCGTGGAGGTGCAGGCATCGGTGCGCGCGGGTGATACCAGCCGGATCCGCTCCGGTGATCCTGCCACCATCGTGCGCTCTGACGGCACCGTGGTATCAGGCAAGGTCCGTTCTGTAGCGACGGCGGTGGGAGGATTGACTCGAGCTGCAACCGTGGTGATTACGCCGGAAAACGCTGGCGCCGGACTTGTCGTCGGTGACGGCGTGCAGGTGCGCCTTGTGGCGTCAGCCGGGCAGTCCGGTGGCATGTCCGTTCCCGAAGAAGCCGTGCAGAACATCGATGGCAAAGACGTGCTGTTCGTGCGCACGGAGAAGGGGTTCAACGCCCAGCCCGTGTTCGTAGGCGTGCGTAGTGGTGGAATGGCGCAGATCCTCTCCGGTGTTTCCGCAGGAACCCGCGTAGCAACCCGCAACGCCTTCCTGGTGAAGGCGGAAATGAACAAGTCCGGCGGAGACGAGTGATGATCGAACAGGTGCTTACAGGTGCCGTGCGGCACCGCTGGCTGGTGTTGTTCATCACGCTGGTGATCTCGGTCATCGGTGCCTGGCAGTTGAACATGCTGCCGATCGATGTCACCCCGGACATCACCAACAAGCAGGTGCAGATCAACACCGTCATCCCCACGCTCAGCCCGGTGGAAGTGGAAAAGCGGGTGACCTATCCCATCGAGACCGCGATGGCGGGCCTGCGCGGCGTTGCCAACACGCGTTCGTTCTCGCGCAACGGTTTCAGCCAGGTGACGGTCATCTTCGATGAAAGTGCCGATCTGTACTTCATGCGCCAGCAGGTCACCGAGCGCTTGACCCAGGCCCGGCCGCAGCTTCCCGAAGGCGCCGAGCCGCTGATGGGGCCGGTTTCCACTGGCCTGGGCGAGGTATTCCACTACAGCGTCGAGTTCACACACCCCGATGGCAAGGACGCGCCACGCAACGATGGCAAGCCCGGATGGCAGAGCGATGGCTCGTTCCTGACCGATCAGGGCGATCGCCTGGCCGATGACATGGCGCGCCTAGCGTACCTGCGCACGGTACAGGACTGGATCGTGCGCCCGCAGCTGCGCACGACGCCGGGCGTGGCTGACGTCGACAGCCTGGGCGGCTATGTGAAGGAGTATGTGGTCGAGCCCAATGCAGCCAAGCTTGCTGAGTATGGGTTCTCCTACACCGACCTGGCGAACGCGCTGCAGGATGCAAATCTTTCGGTGGGTGCGGACTACATCCAGCGCTCTGGCGAATCCTATCTGGTGCGAGCTGATGCCCGTATCCGTTCGGTGGATGAGATCGCGCGGGCCGTGGTGGGTAACCGCAACGGTGTTCCGGTCACGGTGGGTGATGTTGCGCGGGTGGTGATCGACGGCGAGCTGCGGCGAGGTGCCGCCAGTCGCAACGGCTACGAGACGGTAGTGGGCAGCGCGCTGATGCTGGTGGGCGCCAACAGCCGCACCGTGGCCGCCGCCGTCGGCGACAAGCTCAAGGAGATCAGCAAGACCATGCCGCCGGGCGTGAGCATCGTCCCGACGCTGGATCGCTCGCAGTTGGTGGTGGCGACCATCAAGACCGTCGCCAAGAACCTGACGGAGGGCGCGCTGCTGGTGGTGGTCATCCTGTTCGCGTTGCTGGGTAACTGGCGTGCGGCAGTGATTGCTGCACTGGTAATTCCGTTGTCCCTGCTCATCACCGCCATCGGCATGAACAAGCTGGGCATCTCCGGCAACCTGATGAGCCTGGGAGCGCTGGATTTTGGACTGATCATCGACGGTGCTGTGATCATTGTCGAAAACTCACTGCGACGATTGGCCGAGCGTCAGCATGCCGAAGGTAGAATCCTCACTCTGAGCGAGCGCCTGCACGAGACCATCGCGTCCTCCAAGGAGATGGTCCGCCCGACGATCTACGGACAGGCGGTCATCTTCCTCGTCTTTGTTCCGTGCCTGACGTTCCAGGGCGTGGAAGGCAAGATGTTCTCGCCGATGGTGATCACCCTGATGCTGGCGCTTGCATCGGCCTTTGTCCTCTCGCTGACATTCGTTCCGGCGATGGTCGCGGTCATGTTGAAGGGCCACATCTCCGAGAAGGAAGTGCGTGTAGTGGCGGCCACGAAGAGCCGTTACCAGCCGTTGCTGCGCAATGCGATCCGGCAACCGATGCCATATCTTGCCGGCGGATTGGGCGTATTGCTGGCCGGCGCGGTGGCGTTCTCCTTCGTCGGACGTGAGTTCATGCCGACACTGGACGAGCAGAACCTGAACCTGTCCTCCGTTCGTATTCCCTCCACCTCCATCGAACAGTCGGTAGCCATCGATCTTCCCCTGGAGAAGGCTGTGCTGACGCTTCCCGAGGTGCAGACCGTCTACTCCAAGGCGGGTACGGCGAGCCTTGCCGCAGACCCCATGCCGCCAAACGCATCGGACAACTACGTCATCCTGAAACCGAAGGACCAGTGGCCTGATGGTGTGAAGACCAAAGAGCAGGTCATCGAGCGCATCCGCGAGAAGACCGCGTTCCTGGTGGGCAACAACTACGACGCCACGCAGCCGATCGAGATGCGCTTCAACGAGCTGATCGGTGGTGTGCGCAGCGACGTGGCGGTGAAGATCTACGGCGAAGACCTGACGGCCTTGGCCACCAGCGCAGACAAAATTGCTGCTGTGCTGAAGAAGATTCCCGGGGCATCGGATGTGCGTGTGGCCCAGACCGGTGGCTTCCCGACCTTCGACATGGCGTTTGATCGCGCAGCGATCGCCCGCTATGGCCTGACCGTTAAGGATGTGGCTGATACGGTGTCGGCCGCGTTGGCCGGACGCCAGGCGGGCCAGATCTTTGAGGGCGATCGCCGCTTCGATGTGGTGGTTCGACTGCCCCGCGTCGACCGAAGTGATCTGGACGTCCTGGGTGCGGTGCCGGTCATGCTGCCGCCGGGGAATCAGGAAGGCAGCCCTTCGGTGCCGCTGCGTGAGCTGGTCAGCTTCCGCTTCACGCAGGGTCTGAACGAGGTGAGTCGTGACAACGGCAAGCGCCGGATCTATGTAGAGGCCAACGTAGTGGGGCGTGATCTGGGCAGCTTCGTGGACGATGCCAAGGTAGCGATCGCACAGCAGGTGCAACTGCCGACCGGCTCGTGGATCGAGTGGGGCGGGCAGTTCCAGAACCTGCAGGCAGCTACCCAGCGTTTGGCCATCATCGTGCCGCTGTGCTTCATCCTGATTGCCGCGGTGCTGTATATGGCCATCGGCAACGGGCTGTTGACCGGCACTGTGCTGACGGCCGTACCGCTGGCGCTGGCCGGTGGCTTCTTCGCGCTGGCCTTGCGTGGCATTCCGTTCTCGATCTCGGCAGCAGTGGGGTTCATTGCTGTTTCGGGTGTGGCGGTGCTGAACGGACTGGTGTTGATCTCCGCCATCAAGAAGCGTCTGCATGACGGCATGGAGCCGAACGAGGCGGTGGAGCAGGGTGCAATGGAGCGCGTCCGGCCCGTGTTGATGACGGCCTTGGTTGCTTCACTGGGGTTTGTACCCATGGCGATCGCAACCGGCACGGGTGCTGAAGTCCAGAAGCCGTTGGCGACCGTGGTCATCGGCGGCCTCATCACGGCAACCGTACTGACCCTGTTCGTCCTGCCGGCACTGTGTGGGCTGGTGCTGCGCAGGACTGCGCGCAGGAAGGCAGCGGGCATCGAGGACCCACTGCCGGCGCCGGAAACCGATTGAGTACGTTCCCTTCCACAGTTTCACGCCCGGCCCTGCGGATCGTTCTACGATCCGCAGGGTATTGGCATTTCTGCACTCCATTCCTCCGAGGACAGCCATGATCGAGGTTCTCCGTTTTCCGACCTTCAGGAATCTGTTCGCTGCCCAGGTGATTGCGTTGGTCGGTACTGGCTTGGCGACCGTGGCGCTTTCGCTGCTCGCCTATGACCTGGCCGGCGCGCAGGCCGGCCAGGTGCTCGGCACGGCACTGGCCATCAAGATGGTGGTCTACGTCCTGCTCGCGCCTATGTCCGGCGCGGTCGTGCCAGCCAATCTGCGTAAGCCGGTCCTGATCGGGCTTGATCTGGTGCGCGCGGCCGCGGCACTGTGCCTGCCTTTCGTGAATCAGATCTGGCAGGTGTACCTGCTCATCGCTCTTCTGCAGTCGGCATCAGCCTGCTTCACGCCGCTGTTCCAATCGACCATTCCGGAAATCCTCAAGGAAGAGCGCGACTACACCCGTGCATTGTCCTTGTCGCGGCTGGCGTATGACCTGGAAAGCCTGCTCAGCCCTGCGCTGGCGGCGGCCCTGCTGACACTGATCAGCTTCCATGGCCTTTTCGCCGGTACGTCGGTGGGCTTCGTCTGCTCAGCGCTGCTGGTCGTGGTCACGGCATTCCCCTTCGTTGCAGCCTCGCCGCGCAAGGAAGGCCCCTATGCACGGGCCATCCGTGGCATGCGTATCTATCTGAAGACGCCTCGACTGAAAGGCCTGCTGGCGCTGAACCTGTGCGCTGCCGCGGGTGGTGCGATGGTATTCGTCAATACGGTGGTGGTCGTGCGCAACGTGCTGGGCGGTGCTGAAGCCCAGGTCGCCTGGGCCCTGGCTGCGTTCGGCGGCGGCTCGATGCTGATGGCGTTGGTTCTTCCCAAGGTACTGGACCGCGTACCGGACCGTCGCGTGATGCTCTCTGCAGCCAGCATGATGCTTGCGGTGCTTACCGCCTTGGGGGTTACGTGGTGGCTGACGCCCTCCGCGATCGGCTGGCCCCTGGTGCTGTCCGGCTGGGCATTGCTGGGCATGAGCTACGCCGGCTTGGTGACACCAGGCGGCCGGCTGCTACGGCGCTCGGCAGAGTCCACTGACCTTCCTTTCCTGTTCGCCGCGCAGTTCTCGCTTTCCCACGTCTGCTGGCTGATTGCCTACCCACTGGCCGGTACCGTGGGGGCACGCCTGGGCATGCCGGTGGCGGTTCTGGCGCTCGCGGTGGTGGCCTGCGCGGGGCTTCTATTCGCCTGGCGTACCTGGCCTGCGAATGATCCTGACGCAATCACCCACCGACATGATGATCTCCCTGCGGACCACCCGCACATGCAGGAACACGCGCATACGGAACAAGGCCACTCGCACCGTTTTGTCATCGATGACAACCATACCCGTTGGCCCGGATGAACGACGAGTCACCAGAGATGCCCAGTAGCGCGCGCACGCTGAACACCCCCCCTTTTTCGTGTCGACTTTGATCCAGCAACACACTAGTCTTTGAGCATGACATCACTGCGCCGGATATCGAATGTGCGACTGCTCACCAGCATCTTTCTGATGCTGGTGGCGAGCATGTTCCTGCGCCCGGTGCTGAATCATCTTGGCGAGCTGCATGGTCTGCAGCACATGGTGCAGACCGCAGCCGAACATGGACATCCGCACGCGGGCGATCGTGATGCTGCAGATCGGGATCCTCTGCACGCGTCGGGCGGCCATGGCGTGCTGCACCAGTCCGATCTGGGCGGGTCACTTGGCATCCTGCTGGACGTAGCACTCCACGATCCAGCCATCGGCCGTGGTGCGCACCCCTGGCATCGCCAGGCAGCGTTCATTGCCCATCACTGCTCATCGTTGTTCAGGCCTCCCATCGTCGCGGCCTGATGCCGGGCGCATGTCTGCCGCGCTGCCTGCTTTCTGCGGGCGTGCGGCTGGCTTGCGGCTAGACGCATCGCAGTTCCCCTCTGTATTCCGGCCACGATCCGGCTGACTCCTGCGCCACCGCGCGGTAACGACGTGCATGCGTGCCCTGGCACACATCTGCATGGCGTTGCCGTGCGCCTGTGGCGGGGCGCGGCGCGGAGGTCCGTGGCATGTCATGTCACTCAAGAACTCCATCATGATCCCCAGACCACATTCCGGGTTATCCACCCGTACCCATCCCATGGCCATGCCGTCGCACTGGCCGCGCACGCTGCTCGCAGCGATAACCATGTTGCTACTTGTTTTCACTGCCGATGGTGCTCTGGCGCATGCCATCGCCGAGGGCGACAAGGGTTACATCCAAGAGATATCAGGGGTAAATCTGATCGCCTTCGCTTACCTGGGCGCCAAGCACATGGCCACCGGGTATGACCACATTCTGTTCCTGCTGGGCGTGATCTTCTTCCTTTACCGGATGAAGCATGTCGCGCTGTACGTCACCCTGTTTGCCATCGGTCATTCCACGACGATGCTGCTGGGTGTGCTCTTCAATGTGGGCATCAACAGCTATCTCATCGATGCGATCATCGGCTTGTCAGTGGTCTACAAGGCGCTGGACAACCTCGGTGCCTACCAGCGTTGGTTCGGCTTCCAGCCCAATACCAAGGTCGCGACACTGGTGTTCGGACTGTTCCATGGCTTTGGCCTGTCCACCAAGATCATCGAGTACGACATCTCCCCCGATGGTCTTCTTCCGAACCTGCTCGCCTTCAACGTCGGGGTGGAAATGGGGCAGATGCTTGCCCTGGGCGCCATCCTGATTGTGATGGGCTACTGGCGCCGCACCGCCAGCTTCTTCAAGCACGCCTACTTCGCCAACGCGGCAATGCTCTGCGCAGGTTTCGTCCTGATCGGCATGCAGCTGACCGGCTACGCCATTTCCTGAATCCTTGAGAGATCCCTACCATCATGTACAACAGCAAGCCCCTCGAAAGTGACCTCCCCAGCAGCCGCCAGCTGGCGCGCACTACCCTCATCGCCGCCGGCATCGCCGTCGTGCTTCTCATCGGTGTCGTGCTGCCTGCGGAACACGCCGTGGATCCGTTGGGTATAGGCCGAATGCTGGGTCTGACCGAGATGGGACAGATCAAGCAGCAACTGTCCGAAGAAGCCGCAGCGGATGCGGCCATGGATGCCCGGGCCGAGGAGGGCCTCGCCGTGCTCACCCAGGTCTCCACGCGGGATCGCCAGACAGTCGAAGTCACTCCCAAGCCGGCCGCTGCTTCGGCCTCAGCGCCCGCAGCCACGGAATGGCGTGACGAAGCCGAAGTCGTGCTGGCGCCCGGTCAGGGTACCGAAATCAAGCTTTCCATGAAGGAAGGCGAGCGTGCGACCTACACTTGGTCGGTCCAGGGCGGGGTGGTGAACTTCGACACCCATGGTGACGGCGGTGGTCGTGCGATCAGCTATGAGAAGGGGCGAGGTGAGGCGTCCGACCAGGGCGTACTTCTGGCCGCCTTTACGGGCAACCACGGCTGGTTCTGGCGCAATCGCGGCGAGGAACCGGTCACCCTGCTGCTGCGTACGGGCGGGCAGTATGAACAGCTGAAGAAAATGTAAGACCAGGCCAGGAGGGCGTGCCCGGGGCAGCCGGGTACGCTCCTCTGCAAACATTCGTCCTACCATCTCGACAAGGCCACGTGCCACATTTACCCTAGATCCCATGCGTCTTTCCGCCCGCCACCGTGTGCTCGCCCGCATCAGCCTTTTCGCGCTGATGCTGCTGAGTGTTGTGGCGCGGCCGATGGTGATCCAGCTGAGCGAACTGCATGGTCTGGAGCACGACATCGCCGCTGCGTTCGACCATGGGCATTCCCATCCGGCCGGAGCCAGTGACAACCTCGACGACGACCACGCCTCTGGTGCGCACAGCGTGCTGCACCAGGCAGACGCAAGCTTCGCAGGGAGCCTGTTCAATGGCCACCACCAGGTAGTCGCTCTCGCACTGAGCGCCGACGTGCCCGCATTGCGGCTGCTGCGCGTGCCTTTGGGTTATCCCGCCTCGCCCTTCCGGCCTCCGATCGTCTGACAACGCCTGCCGCGTCCGCGCGGCCTGTTCTGCTGCCTGCCTTAGCGGGCGGCAGCGCGTTGTTCTAACATCTTTCCGGAGGCTTCCGTGAAATTCCGTAGTGTGTGGGCGCTGGCCATTGCCGGCGCCTGCGGTATGGCCGTGCCTGGCCATGCCGCCGAAGTTCTGCGCCTGGAGGAAGCGGTCGCCCGCGCCCTGGGCAGTCATCCGAGCGCCGCAGCTGATGCCGCCCAGCTGGAGGCAACCCGCAGCCGTGCAGCCCGGGAGGGCCTGCCGGCGCCCATCATTCTGGGCGGGGAACTGGAGAACGTTGCTGGCAGCGGCAGCGTTTCAGGGATGGATGCCGCTGAGGCAACGTTCCGCGTATCCCGCCTGCTGGAACTCGGCGGCAAGCGCGCTGCGCGACAGGCATTGGGCGGCGCGGAGATCGACGCGGCCCAACGGGCAGGGGACGTGACTCGCGTAACCATCGCCACCCGAGCCGCAGGACGGTTCATCGATGTGCTGGCCGCGCAGGAGCATGTGGAACACGCGCAGGAGCGCATCGCGATGGCGCGCGCCCTGCAGCGAGAGGTCGGGCGTTGGGTCTCGGCGGCGCGCAATCCTGATTCCGACCTGCGAGCGGCAGAAATCGCAGTTGCCGACGCCGAACTCAAGCGCGATCAGGCGCTGGAGCGTCTGGAGTCGACACGCCATGCGCTCGCAGCTTCATGGGGTGCGTTGACGGTCGACTTTGGCGCCGTCGCTGGTGATACCTCGGTGCTGCCCCCCCTTGAGCAGTTCCAGGCGATGGCCGCGAAGCTGCCTTCGACACCTCAGCAACAGCTTCTTGAGTCCCAGGCAGGCGTGCTGACCGCGCGCCGTAACGTGGCGCTTGCCGCCGCCCGGCCAGATGTCAGCGTGGGCCTGGGCATTCGCCGGCTGGAAGCCACCAAAGACAGCGGATTGGTGATGTCGGTTTCTGTCCCATTGGGCAGCCGCAAGCGATCAGCGTATTCCGTTTCTGAAGTCGACCACGAGCTGTCTGCCCTCAGTGCCCGGCGCCAAGCGCAGGCCGTTGAACTGCAACAGGAACTTTTCGATATCTACCAGCAATTGCGGCAAGCGCAGCTGGAGGTCGAGTCGGTACGCGAACGCCAGCTGCCCAAGGCCGAGGCAGCACTGAAGCAGAGCCGGCGCGGCTTCGAGGAGGGCCGATTCTCCTATCTGGCGCTGGGCCAGGCGCAGAAGACCCTGTTCGACCTTCGCGAGCGCGAAGTTGAAGCCGCCGCCCGCTATCTCCGACTGCTGGTCGAGGCAGATCGCCTCACCGCCTCCGCTCTGGACATCCGCCCATGAACCGCTACGCATTCCTGATCATGTTCCCCTTGGTCCTTTCCGCCTGCGGCGGTGACAAAGCCGCGACCGAAGCCTCTACCGAGACAGCTGCCGCATCCGCCGACTACGAACGAGGGCCGAATCGAGGGCGCATGCTGCGTGACGGCGATTTTGCCCTCGAGATCACCGTTTACGAAACCAACACGCCGCCACACTTCCGTCTTTACGCGTATCGCAACGACAAACCGATTCCGCCTTCCGAAGTGCAGGCGAGCATGCAGCTCAAGCGTCTGGACGGCGAGGTCAATACCTTCAGCTTCAAGCCGGAGAACGGCTACCTCGTCGGCAGTGGGGAGGTCACTGAGCCGCACTCGTTCGATGTGGTGGCCGAAGCCACCGCAGCAGGCAAGTCCCATCGCTGGAACTACCCCTCCTATGAAGGCCGTACGCGAATCGAACCACAAGCAGCTAAGGACGCGGGCATCGTGGTGGAAGCAGCAGGCAGTGCCAGCATCCGCGACACAGTGACCTTGATGGGCAACGTGACGGTCAACACGGCGCGGCAAGCCGCAGTGAAAGCACGCTTTCCCGGCGTGGTGCGCAGCGTTGCAGTCGAGATGGGCCAGCGAGTCAGTGCGGGCCAGACTCTGGCCACGGTGGAAGGCAACGACAGCATGCGCAGCTATGCCGTCATCGCGCCGTTTGGCGGAATTGTGTTGGCGCGTAATACCAGCGTTGGGGACGTGGCGGCAGACAACACGTTGTTCGAGATCGCCGACCTCTCCGAGGTATGGGTAGACCTGCGGGCACTGGGCACCGACGCCGAGCGGCTTGCTGCAGGCCAGGTGGTGACGCTTCGCTCAGCCACTGGCGCCCATGAAACCCAAGGACGGGTGCAGAGCCTGCTCCCCTTGGCCAGTGCCGGCCAAAGCGTAGTCGCACGGGTCAGCATCCCCAATGAAGACGGCCGGTGGCGCCCGGGTATGGCCGTGTCGGCCGAGGTCGTGTTGTCCGAAACCCAGGTCCCGTTGGCAGTCAAGGAATCCGGGCTGCAGCGCTTCCGTGACTTCACCGTGGTCTTCGCACAGGTGGGCGACACGTATGAGGTGCGCATGCTTGAGCTCGGCAAGCGCGATGGGCAGCTGGTCGAGGTACTCGGTGGCCTCAAGCCCGGTACCCGTTATGTCAGCGAGCAAAGCTACCTGATTCGCGCGGACATCGAAAAGTCTGGCGCGAGCCACGATCACTGAGGGGCATCCCATGCTAGAGCGAATCATTCGCGCGTCCATCGCGCATCGATGGCTTGTGCTGCTGCTCGTGCTGGCGCTGTCCGGCCTGGGCATCTGGAACTACAGCAAGCTTCCCATCGACGCCGTGCCTGACATTACCAATGTACAGGTACAGATCAACACCGAAGCCCCTGGCTATTCGCCACTGGAAGCCGAGCAGCGCGTGACTTTCCCGGTTGAAACCGCACTGGCCGGGTTGGCACGTCTGGAGTACACACGCTCAATCTCGCGCTACGGCCTTTCGCAGGTGACCGTGGTATTCGAGGATGGGACAGATATCTACTTCGCCCGCCAGCAGGTTGCTGAGCGTCTGCAGCAGGCGGCCTCCCAGTTGCCCAATGGCCTGAAGCCAACACTGGGACCGGTTGCCACGGGCCTGGGCGAAATCTTCATGTACACCGTGGAGGCCGAACCAGGAGCTGAGAAAACCTGGACGCCAATGGCACTGCGTACCCTGCAGGACTGGGTGGTACGCCCGCAGATGCGGCACCTGAAGGGCGTGACCGAGGTCAACACCGTGGGCGGTTACGTCCGCCAGTTCCATATCACGCCAGACCCCCGCAAGCTGCAGGCCTATGGCCTGACCCTGCAGGACGTCATGGAGGCCGTTGCCCGCAGCAATGCGAACGTCGGTGCGGGCTACATCGAGAAGAGCGGCGAGCAATACCTGGTACGCGTGCCTGGGCAGGTTGCCGACATGGACGGCCTGCGCAAGATCGTGGTGGCCAATCGTGAGGGGCTGCCGCTGCGAGTAGGCGATCTTGCTGATGTCCACGAAGGCACCGAGCTGCGGACCGGCGCCGCCACCAAGGATGGCAAGGAAGTTGTGCTTGGCACGGCCTTCATGCTGATCGGCGAGAACAGCCGGGCCGTTGCCCAGCGCACCGCTGCCAAGCTGAAGGAGATCGACGGCACGCTGCCCGAGGGCGTTCGTGCACACCCGGTGTATGACCGAACCGAGCTGGTGGATCGCACCATTGAAACGGTGAAGAAGAACCTCCTGGAGGGCGCGCTGCTGGTCATCGCGGTGCTGTTCCTGCTGCTGGGCAATCTGCGCGCCGCGCTCATCACCGCTGCGGTCATCCCGTTGACCATGCTGCTAACGATCTCCGGAATGGTGCAGAACCGGGTATCGGCCAACCTGATGAGCCTCGGTGCGCTCGACTTTGGCCTGATCGTGGACGGCGCGGTCATCATCGTGGAGAACTGCCTGCGCCGCTTCGGTGAACGCCAGCATGCGCTGGGACGCCTGTTAACGCGCGAGGAGCGATTCTCCCTGGCCGCTTCGGCAAGCGCCGAGGTCATCAAGCCCAGCCTGTTCGGTCTGTTCATCATCGCGGCGGTGTACATCCCGATCTTCGCGTTGTCGGGTGTGGAAGGAAAGATGTTCCATCCCATGGCCTTGACCGTGGTAATCGCCCTCACCGGTGCCATGGCGTTGTCGCTGACGTTCGTGCCGGCTGCCGTGGCGCAGTTCGTCACCGGCAAGGTGTCCGAGAAGGAAACCAAGGTCATGCGTGGCGTAACCCGCCTGTATGGCCCTCTGCTGGAGCGGGCGGTCAGTGCCCGTAGGTGGGTGGTCGGCGCAGCGGTTGCACTTACCGTGGTGGCCGGCATCGGTGCCAGTCGCATGGGTACAGAGTTCATCCCCAACCTGGATGAAGGCGATATCGCCCTGCACGCGCTGCGCATCCCCGGAACCAGCCTTACCCAAGCCATCGGCATGCAACGCCAGCTGGAAGCTGCCATCAAGCAGTTCCCTGAAGTCGACGAGGTGGTGGCCAAGATCGGTACTGCCGAGGTGGCGACCGACCCGATGCCTCCGTCGGTCGCCGACACCTTCATCATGCTCAAGGATCGGGACCAGTGGCCGGACCCGCGCAAACCAAAGGCCCAGCTGATTGCCGAGCTGGAGAAGACCGTCAGAGCCATCCCCGGCAACAACTACGAGTTCACTCAGCCGGTGCAGATGCGCATGAATGAGCTGATCGCCGGCGTGCGCGCGGAAGTGGCGATCAAGCTCTATGGCGACGATCTGGATCAACTCGCACAGATCGGCAGCCAGATCGAGGACGTTGCCAACCGGATCACCGGCGCAGCGGACGTGAAGCTGGAGCAGGTCTCGGGCCTTCCGTTGATGACCATTACGCCTGACCTGGACGCGTTGGCGCGCTATGGCGTGGCAATCGACGATGTGCAGAAGACCGTATCGGTCGCATTGGGTGGGGAGTCCGTTGGCCAAGTATTCGAAGGTGATCGTCGTTTCGACATCGTCGTGCGGCTGCCCGAGAACCTGCGTCAGGACACGCGCACGCTGGAATCACTGCCTGTACCGGTGTCAGGTTCGACAGAGGCCGATGCTGATCGCGGTTTCGTTCCGCTGGGGCAGCTGGCCAAGGTTGAGGTGGCTCCAGGCCCGAATCAGATCAGCCGCGAGAACGGCAAGCGGCGTGTGGTTATCACCAGCAACGTCCGCGGACGCGATCTCGGCTCGTTCGTCGAGGAGCTGCGCGCCGCCGTCGGAGATGAAGTCCAGCTGCCTGAAGGTTACTGGGTGGAGTATGGCGGCACGTTCCAGCAGCTCATCTCGGCCAGCGAGCGGCTGATGGTGGTGGTGCCCGTAGTGCTGGTGATGATCTTCGGCCTGCTGTTCATGGCGTTTGGTTCGGGACGTGATGCCGCCATCGTTTTCAGCGGCGTGCCGCTCGCCCTTACCGGCGGTGTGGCGGCTCTGTGGCTGCGTGACATTCCGCTGTCCATCTCGGCCGGTGTCGGGTTCATCGCGCTTTCGGGCGTGGCGGTACTGAACGGCCTGGTGATGATCAGCTTCATCAAAAGCCTGCGGGAACAGGGTGTGCCTCTCCACCGCGCTGTCAGCGAGGGGGCAGCGGGACGCTTGCGACCTGTGCTGATGACTGCCCTGGTCGCCAGCCTGGGCTTCCTGCCCATGGCACTGAACGTCGGTGCCGGCGCTGAAGTACAGCGTCCTCTCGCCACGGTGGTCATCGGCGGCATCGTCTCGTCCACGCTTCTGACGCTGCTGGTGCTTCCTGCGCTTTACCGCCTCATCCATCGCGAGGGCGATACGTCCAAGGATGAAGCCGAATGACGCTTTCCCTTTTTCCAACGTTGAGGAACCTACGCTTGATTCCGTTGAACAGACCGTTGTCGTGGCTCCTCCTGCTGGCCGCGCTGTTGATTCCCTGGGCTGCGTTCGCCCACGGTGTCAGTGAGGGTGACCAAGCCTTCCTGGAGGACAGCACGGGCACCCAGCTGATTGCATTTACCTACCTGGGTGCCAAGCACATGGTCACAGGGTACGACCACCTGCTGTTTCTGTTCGGGGTGATCTTCTTCCTGTACCGGATGCGTGATGTCAGCATCTACGTGACCTTGTTCGCCATTGGTCACAGCACGACGCTGCTGCTGGGCGTGTTGGGTGGCTTCCACGTGAATGCCTACGTGGTGGACGCCATCATCGGACTGTCAGTGGTCTACAAGGCACTGGACAACATGGGGGCGTTCAAGCGCTGGTTCGGCGTGCAGCCCAACACCAAAGCAGCCGTGCTGATCTTCGGCTTCTTCCATGGCTTCGGATTGGCAACGAAGTTGCAGGATTTCACCCTGTCCGCTGACGGGCTGGTGCCCAACATGCTGGCGTTCAACGTCGGCGTGGAGCTGGGCCAGCTGCTGGCCTTGGCCGGCATCCTGATTCTGATGGGCTTCTGGCGTCGCCTGCCGTCCTTCCATCGGCAGGCCTACAGCATCAATACCGTCCTGATGTGTGCCGGCTTCGTGCTGATGGGCATGCAACTGACGGGCTACTTCGTTTCCTGACCTTTGATCGAGGCTTTCAATGTCCATTTCCATCAATCAGCAACTTCCCAGCACTCGCCGACTGCTCAAATCGACCGCGCTCGCCGTGGCGGTCGCTGGTGTGATTCTGATCACTACCGTACTGCCCGCCGAGTACGGCATTGACCCGACTGGCGTGGGTCGTGCCCTCGGTTTGGATGCGCTGGCCGCGAGCGGCGATTCCTCCGCATCTGAAGCCGTTCCTCAAACCTCAAATGGGCGCCCGGAAGCCATTGCGGCCTTGTCCGAGAAGGCCAAGGTCGCCTTCGGAGAGAACAAGGGGCAATCCCTTGATCCAGCGGCTGTAGGTTTTGGTTCTGGCGCGCTGCGTCAGGACACCATGACCATCGAAATCGAGCCAGGCAAAGGCATGGAGCTGAAGTCCCACATGACCACGGGTGCAGGAATGCTGTTCCGCTGGACATCCAGCGCTCCGGTTGCCGTGGACATGCATGGCGAGAGACCTGACGTGAAGGGAGCCTGGACCAGCTACGCCGTAGAGGGCGCCCAATCGAAAGCAGAGGGGACTTTCATCGCTCCCTTCGATGGAACACATGGCTGGTATTGGCAGAACCGAGGTACCTCGCCGGTGATCATCACAATCGAACTGAATGGCTATCAGGCCGACCTGTATCAGCCGTAACACCCCCGGCATTCCGCCGGAACCAACCCAGGAGTCAATCCATGAAACTGCGTTATACGTTCGCTGTATGCCTCGTTGCCGGCCTGACATGGTCCTCAGGCGCATCTGCCCACGATCCTGCCTTGCATGCCGATCCGGTGCCGGCCGCCGCGCCACAAGCTAAGCCAAAGACGTGCGAGCAGCTGGCTGATCGATCGAAGTACAAGGTTGATCTGAATGACTCTCAGACCAAGGCATTGAAGGAGCGTTGCGACGCCGAGGCGGCTTCGGGCGCTAAGAAGAAGTAAGCGGTGGGCAATGTGGCCCGGCTGTAAGTGTCGGGCCACATTGATGCAGAAGTCGCAGTGCAGGCACCGTGTGCTGGGACGTCCGTTTCTGGCCGAGATCGGACATTGCCCGCCTCGTTGAGCCGTACGCCTTGGCTGCTTAGGGTCTCTTGCACTCGGTGCCGATCTGCTCAGTGAGAACTGTCAGGGACTGCTGGAATGCGGCGGCGAATTGCTGGCTGCCCTCCCTCTCGTGGCTATGGGCGATCGAGGGGAGCAGTCTGGTCCACGTGTCGAGCAGAATCACCGGGTCTTGGTGTGTTAGAAACGAAACCCGCAACCCATACTCCATTGCTTTGAGGTAGCCGCGGTGCATCTCAAGTGCGGCCTCGCAAGCGTGGAGGCGCTCAAGGATTTCTGTGATCTCGGAGGTCATGGCAGTCTGGACAGGCAAGGGGTGGGAAGGCGATAGTTTGCGAACATCTGGACGAGTCCGCCATGAGCATCCTCAACCTTCTGCTCACTCGTGATCACCTTGTCGTCGCCGTGGATACCTTGGCAGAGGATGCTCTCACAGGGGCACATTCCGCCGGGGCAAAGCTGCTGCTGATCCCTCAGCACAACCTGATGTTTGCTACGCGAGGTTCTACGCAGTTCTTCCTTCGCATTTATGAGCTGGCGCTGCAGGCTAGCTACCGCGCAGATTTCACAATGGAACAGTTATCTGCCGAGCTGGGGTTGGTGGTGGACCAGCTGTGGCCGAACTACGAGAAGGCGGCAGCCGAGGCAGGATTACCGATCGAGCAGCTCGGGACCGAGTTGGTGTTTGGTGGCTGGTCGTCGAAGAGCGACCGGATGATGGCCACGGCATATGCCAAGAGCGGCAGCCAGCACCCTTGCGTGGTCCAGCCGATCCGGGGGCAGCTGGCCTCACCAGGCGAACCGCTCCGGGCCGTGATTCCTAGCATGGCCCAGAAGGATCTGCTGGCCCACGCACGCCTGCAGGCCAGCTACCTCAATGAGCAACTTGGCCGGCGAGTGGCGGGAGGCCGGTTGCTGGCTGGGTTCTTGCAGAAGGGACAGGCCGTGCTCAAGGATCTTGGAGAGATCTAGGTCGTTGGCGGCAATCCGGCTAACGCCAGAATCCGCCCGCCCCTTATTTCTCTTCTCCGCGGGACCAGTAGGCTCAAGGCTAGTCGTGGATAAGAAAGATCTATCGGGGGAGGGGGCTATCGTCTTCTGACCGAAGCCGGGCATTGGTCAGTCGCCCGATACTGACTTGCGCCGGCTGCTGCCGCGCCCTCTCCTAACGCGACGATCCTCAGCAGCGACACGTTGGGGTTGGTCTTATCAGAAGGACAGGAAGCTGATCAGTGCTTCCCTAGAGGTGATGTGAGGCAGATGCCCAGTTGTGCAGGAACTCCTCTTGCTCCAATGTCTCAACGGCACCAAGGCGTACCATTCTCACGCGCCTGATCGCATCCTCGCTGCTCAGGGAAGTCTTGGTGCTGAGGAGAAGCATGCAGGCGACAGTGCCTGCTCTGCCAAGTCCGCCCTTGCAATGGACGACAACCCGTTTGCCGTTAAGTAGCGCGTTGCAGATGGACGTCTCCAACTCCTTCCATCGCTGGAGGAACCCGTAATCGGGCGCGGCGCCATCCACGATCGGCAGTCCGTACCACCGTAGACCATGGTCTGCTGCACGCTCTGGCAGAGCGGCGATCTGAAGATCCTCGAACTCCCAAGGCTCAATTAGACTGATGAGATGACTTGCGCCCCATGAACTTATAGCTTGAAGGTCCATATCCAAGTCTCGCGACCACGATCCGGTCATAGCTGTGACTTGATGCTTGCCAGGCGCGAACGTCACCCCGATGGCCCCACCGCAATGGCCAACCGGGAGAGTCGCAATCTGAAGGGGGTGGGAAAGACTGGTTCTAGTCACGCTGACTCCGGCGATTGAATGGCGCGCTCTGTCATGCAGAGAACCTAGACGTGGCTTCGTCTGCGGCTCTGGCGCGATGGCTTCGATTGATGCTTAGTCAGGCGAGCTAGAAAGCAGCGACACTCTCTCCCCGATGCGTCGCTGGGCGGCCTGCAACCCACTGTCATCAGCAAGGTACGGTGATGCGAATAGCGGGGCCTCAACCCAGAACTTGTGTTGACCCCGGTGGATGTAGGGGCGGTGGTCGTCAAGC
>NZ_JAOCFV010000015.1:0-102339 GCF_029842145.1 Stenotrophomonas sp. GD03794 | reverse complement strand
TCCTTCGCGCAATCAATCGCGATCTCATAGCCTGCATCGGCATGGCGCATCACGCCTGTGGCCGGGTCGTTCCACAGCACGCGGCCAATCCGCTTGGCCGCGGCCTCGGTGCCGTCGCAGACGATCACCATGCCGGCGTGCTGCGAGAAGCCCATGCCGACGCCACCGCCGTGGTGCAGCGACACCCAGGTCGCGCCGCTGGCGGTGTTGAGCAGGGCGTTCAGCAGCGGCCAGTCGGACACCGCATCGGAGCCGTCGGCCATCGCTTCGGTTTCGCGGTTTGGCGACGCCACGCTGCCGCTGTCCAGGTGGTCACGACCAATCACCACCGGTGCCTTCAGTTCACCGTTGGCGACCATTTCGTTGAAGGCCAGACCGAGGCGATCGCGGTCACCCAGGCCCACCCAGCAGATGCGTGCCGGCAGGCCCTGGAACTTGATCTTCTCGGCAGCCATGTCCAGCCAGCGGTGCAGGTGCGGGTTGTCCGGAATCAGTTCCTTCACCTTGGCATCGGTCTTGGCGATGTCTTCCGGGTCGCCGCTCAGTGCGGCCCAGCGGAACGGGCCGATGCCGCGGCAGAACAGCGGGCGGATGTAGGCCGGCACGAAACCCGGGAAGTCGAAGGCATTGGCCACACCTTCTTCCAGTGCCATCTGCCGCAGGTTGTTGCCGTAGTCCACGGTCGGCACGCCCAGCGCGTGGAAGCCGAGCATGGCGCGGATGTGGTTGGCCATCGACGCGCGCGCGGCCTTCTCCACTTCCTTGGGGGCGGAAACGCGCTTCTCATCCCACTGCTCGACCGTCCAGCCCTGCGGCAGGTAGCCGTTCACCGGGTCGTGCGCGGAGGTCTGGTCGGTCAGCAGGTCCGGCTTCACGCCGCGCTTGAGCAGTTCGGCCAGCACGTCGGCCACATTGCCGAGCAGGCCCACCGACTTCGGCGTACCGGCCTTGCACGATTCATCGATCAGGCGCAGCGCTTCGTCCAGGTTGTCGGTCCAGGTATCCAGGTAGCCGGTGCGCAGGCGCATGTCGATGCTGCTCTTGCGGCACTCGACGGCCAGGCAGGAGGCGCCGGCCATTACGGCAGCCAACGGCTGCGCGCCACCCATGCCGCCCAGGCCGCCGGTGAACAGCCACTTCCCGGTCAGGTCGCCACCGAAGTGCTGGCGTCCCATTTCCACGAAGGTCTCGTAGGTGCCCTGCACGATGCCCTGCGCGCCGATGTAGATCCAGCTGCCGGCGGTCATCTGGCCGTACATGGCCAGGCCTTTCTTATCCAGCTCGTTGAAGTGGTCCCAGTTGGCCCAGCGCGGCACCAGGTTGGAATTGGCGATCAGCACGCGCGGTGCATCGGCGTGGGTGCGGAACACGCCCACCGGCTTGCCCGACTGCACCAGCAGGGTCTGGTCATCGTCCAAACGCTTGAGCGTCTCGACGATCGCATCGAAGCTCTCCCAGTCGCGCGCGGCGCGGCCGATGCCGCCGTACACCACCAGCTCCTGTGGCCGTTCGGCCACGTCCGGGTGCAGGTTGTTCATCAGCATGCGCAGCGGCGCTTCGGTCAGCCAGCTCTTGGCGTTGAGCGTGGTGCCGGTCGGCGCGGCAATGGTGCGGGTCGGGTCGTTGCGGGTCATGCGGCGCTCCGGTTCGTAGCGAATTCAAGGCAGGCGTTGAGCACCTGCGCCAAGGTGTGGCGCAGCGGTGCGGCGTGATCGGGGTCGAGCGGGGTGGGCCAGCTGTGTTCGTCCACCTGGTCCGGCAGGGGTTCGTGCATGTAGCCGCGGCAGGCAAGTTCCATCTGCAGGCTGTGCACGCCACCGGCGATGTTGCTGTAGTGGCGGGTGATCCAGCCGCCCTTGAAGCGGCCGTTGCGTACC
Organism: Stenotrophomonas sp. GD03794; assembly: GCF_029842145.1. NCBI lineage: Bacteria > Pseudomonadati > Pseudomonadota > Gammaproteobacteria > Lysobacterales > Lysobacteraceae > Stenotrophomonas > Stenotrophomonas sp. GD03794. The sequence goes on along the minus strand of NZ_JAOCFV010000015.1, from coordinate 100,462 downwards.
TGGCTCATGCCGCTGATCTTCAGCAGGTTCTCCACCACATCGCTCAAGGCGTTGTCGCAGGACGTGTCCGGTGCGCCGGACGGGCCGGCGGTGCCGAGGTTGAACTGCGGCAGCTCGCCTTCGAACAGGTGCGGGATATGTGAGCGGATCGAGTGTGCGTCATACACCACGACAGTGCCGAACCTCGCACGCAGGCGCGTGATCTGTGCGGCCAGCGCATCGTGGTAAGGCAGGAAATACGTGTCGCGGCGACGGGCGATTTCCGCGTCATCCGGTTCGCGCCCGGCGTGGTACAGCGGCTGGTTGTCGAAGGTGGTCAGCGGACACAGGCCGGTGGTGTTCTGACCCGGGTACAGCGACGCACCGCTGGGATCGCGGTTGAGGTCGATCACCGAACGCGAGATCGCCGAGCGCACCGTGGTTGCGCCCATGCCGCGCACGAAGTCGTACAGTTCGTGCACCCACCAGTCGGCGTCGCGACGGGCCAGCCACGGCGAGTGGTAGTCGCCGATCAGGTCGTGCGGCAGCTCGCTGCCGGTATGCGGGAAGCTGACGATCAGCGGGGCATCGCCTTCGTGCACCGTCAGCCATTCGGGATGGACATTCATGCCTGCGGTTCCACGGTCGGCAGCAGCTCCGCCAAGCCCTGTGCCAGCGCGCCGCTGCGCACCAGGTTCGTGGCGGTCACCATGTCCGGGTGGAAGTAGCGGTCTTCTTCCAGCGTCGGCACCTGCGCACGCAGGGTGGCACGCACGCTTTCCAGCGCGGCACTGGAGCGCAGCGGCGCGTGGAAGTCGCAGCCCTGCGCAGCGGCCAGCAGCTCGATGCCGATCACGTTGGCGGCGTTCTCGGCCATCTGCATCAGGCGGCGCGCACCGTGCGCGGCCATCGACACATGGTCTTCCTGGTTGGCGGAGGTCGGGATCGAATCGACGCTGGCCGGGTAGGCGCGCTGCTTGTTTTCCGATACCAGCGCGGCGGCGGTCACCTGCGGAATCATGAAGCCGGAATTCAGGCCCGGGCGCGGGGTCAGGAACGCCGGCAGGCCGGACAGCGCCGGGTCGACCAGCATCGCCAGGCGGCGCTCGCTGATCGAACCGATCTCGCACACCGCCATCGCCAGCATGTCGGCGGCGAAGGCGACCGGCTCGGCGTGGAAGTTGCCGCCGGACAGTGCTTCGCCGGTGTCGGTGAACACCAGCGGATTGTCGGACACGCCGTTGGCTTCGATTTCCAGCGTGGTTGCGGCCTGGCGCAGGATGTCCAGCGCTGCGCCCATCACCTGCGGCTGGCAGCGCAGGCAGTACGGGTCCTGCACGCGCACGTCGTTGTCGCGGTGCGATTCGCGGATGTCCGAGCCCTGCATCAGCGTGCGCAGCGTGGCCGCAGTGGCGATCTGTCCGCGCTGGCCGCGGATGGCATGGATGCGCGGGTCGAACGGCGTGTCGGAACCCTTGGCCGCTTCCACCGACAGCGCGCCGGTGACCAGCGCGGCCTGGAACACGGTCTCGATCTCGAACAGGCCGGCCAGCGCATAGGCGGTGGAGAACTGGGTGCCGTTGAGCAGGGCCAGGCCTTCCTTCGCGCCCAGTTCGATCGGCTGCAAACCGGCGCGTGCCAGTGCATCGACCGACGGCAGGCGTTCGTCACCGACGAAGGCTTCACCCACGCCCAGCATCACGCTGGCCAGGTGCGAGAGCGGTGCCAGGTCACCCGAGGCACCCACCGAGCCCTGTGCGGGCACCACCGGCAGCACGCCCTTGACCAGCATCGCTTCCAGCAGCAGCAGGGTTTCCTCGCGCACGCCCGAAGCGCCCTGGGCAAGACTTACCAGCTTCAGCGCCATCATCAGACGCACCACGCTGGCCGGCATCGGCTCGCCCACACCGGCCGCATGCGAAAGCACGATGTTCCGCTGCAGGGTAGCCAGGTCTTCGCGCTCGATGCGCACGCTGGCCAGCTTGCCGAAGCCGGTGTTGATGCCATACACCGGCGCGCCCTTGGCGACGATGGCGGCGACGGCCGCCGCACTGGCGCGCACCACCGGCAGCGCGGCCGGGTCCAGTGCAAGCGGCGCACCGCGATAGACCTGCCGCCACTGGGCGAGAGTGACATGGCCGGGGCGAAGAACCAGGGTGTTGCTCATGTGTTGCTCCAGGAGGCAGGCAGGTCGGGCTGTCCGCGCACCACGCGCGCGTGCAGCGGGTTGAATCCAATGCGATAGACCAGGTCGGCGGGGGCGTCGATGTCCCAGATCGCCAGGTCGCAGTCCAGGCCCACGGCCAGGCGGCCGATGCGGTTGCCATGGCCCAGCGCGCGCGCCGCTTCACGGGTGAAGCCGGCGATGCACTCGTCCACGGTCAGGCGGAACAGGGTGGCGCCCATGTTCATCGCCAGCAGCGGACTGGTCAGCGGCGAGGTGCCCGGGTTGCTGTCGGTGGCCAGCGCCAGCGGCACGCCGGCCGCACGCAGCGCCGCGATCGGCGGCAGGGTGGTATCGCGGGTGAAATAGAAGGCGCCGGGCAGCAGCACGGCGACGGTGCCGGCCGCCGCCATCGCGGCGATGCCGGCATCGTCCAGGTGTTCGATATGGTCGGCCGAGAGTGCGCCGAAGCTGGCGGCCAGTTCGGCGCCATGCTGGTTGCTCAGCTGCTCGGCGTGGATCTTCACCGCCAGCCCGTTGGCGCGCGCTGCTTCGAAGACCTGCCGCGCCTGCGCCGGCGAGAAGGCGATGTTCTCGCAGAACACATCCACCGCTTCGGCCAGGCCTTCGGCGGCGATGGCCGGGATCATCACGTTGCACACCTCGTCGGTGTACTCCTGTGCTTCGCGGCCCGGCGGAATCGCGTGCGCGCCGAGGAAGGTGGTCACCACGTTGACCCGGCATTCCTCGCCCAGCGCGCGCGCGACCTGCAGCTGCTTGCGTTCGTCGGGCAGGGTCAGGCCGTAGCCGGACTTGATCTCGAGGGTGGTCACGCCTTCGGCGCGCATCGCCAGCAGGCGTGGCCGGCTTTCGCTGGCCAGCTGTTCCGGCGTGGCGGCGCGGGTGGCGCGCACGGTGGAGACGATGCCGCCGCCGGCACGGGCGATGTCGGCATAGCTGACGCCCTGCAGGCGCTGCTCGAATTCGTTGGCGCGGTTGCCGGCGTAGACCAGATGGGTGTGGCAGTCGATCAGGCCCGGCGAGATCCAGCGGCCTTCACCGTCGATGCGGGTGGTCGGCTGCAGCTGGGCATCGCTGCCGGTGGTACCCACATGGACGATGCGACCGTCGGCGCAGGCCAGTACGCCATCGCGGATGACACCCAGCCCCTCGCCATCGAGGGTGATCAGGTGAACGTTGGACCAGAGGGTATCGACGTGCATGGCATCCACAACGCGGCTGTGCTTATATGTCTATACAATATAGGTGTCCATTTCGGGTTGTCCAGCCATGTCCGATTCGCGTTCCCCGCACAGTTTCCATGCCGCCCACGCCCTGCTGGTCGAGGGTTGGGCCCGTGATGTCCGCCTGCAGGTGCAGGACGGTCGCATCACGGCGATCCACACGGGGCAGGGCGCCCAGCACGGCGACACCCGCGTCGGCATCCTGGTGCCGGGCCTGCCCAACCTGCACAGCCACGCCTTCCAGCGCGGCATGGCTGGGCTGACCGAGATCGGCGGCGGCGACGGTGACAGCTTCTGGAGCTGGCGCGAGCTGATGTATCGCTTCCTGGCCCATCTGCGCCCGGACGCGGTGCAGGCCATCGCCGCCCAGGCCTACATGGAAATGCTGGAAAGCGGCTTCACTCGCGTCGGTGAATTCCACTACCTGCACCACGATGCTGACGGCCGGCCGTATGCCAACCGTGCCGAGATGAGCGCGCGGATTGCGGCGGCGGCCGACCAGACCGGCATCGGCCTGACCCTGCTGCCGGTGTTCTATGCGCATGCCGATTTCGGCGGGGCGGCACCGAACCCCGCGCAGCGACGCCTGATCCATGACGTAGAGGGATTTGCGCAGCTGCTGGACGCCGCCAAGCCGTCTTTGGCCGCGCTGCCCGATGCGGTGCTCGGCATTGCCCCGCACAGCCTGCGTGCAGTCACCGGCGAGGAATTGAGTGCGTTGCTGCCGCTTACCGACGGCCCGGTGCACATCCACATCGCCGAACAGGTACGCGAAGTGGAGGCCTGCCTGGCCTGGAGCGGCCAGCGCCCGGTGCAGTGGCTGTATAACCATGCGCCGGTGGATGCGCGCTGGTGCCTGGTGCATGCCACTCACATCACCGACGACGAGCGTGCGTCCATTGTGGCCAGCCAGGCCGTGGCCGGCCTGTGCCCGATCACCGAGGCCAATCTGGGCGATGGCCTGTTCCCGATGCAGGCGTTCGCACGCGAGGGCGGTCGCTTCGGTGTCGGTTCCGATTCCAATGTGCTGATTGATGCGGCCGAAGAACTGCGCCTGCTTGAATACGGCCAACGCCTGACCCTGCGCGGGCGCAATGTGCTGGCACCGGATGCCACCCGCAGCACCGGCCGCTTCCTGTTCGAGGGCGCACTGCACGGCGGTGCACAGGCCCTGGGTGTGGCCGCCGGCCTGCAGGTCGGCGCCAGTGCCGACCTGGTCGAGCTGGATGCTTCGCACCCCGCGTTGCAGGCGCGACAGGACGACGCATGGCTTGACAGCTGGGTGTTCGCCGCACGTAATGGCGCGCTGCGATCGGTCTGGCGCCATGGCCGCCAGTGCGTGGCCGACGGCCGCCACCTGCAGCGCGAGGCGATCACCAGCGCCTTCGCTGCCGCCCTGCGCGGCGTGCTGGGCTGATCGCATCCCGCTACCGAGATCCCATCACGTGAAGGCCAGCAAGTCCGCCACGCTCAACCAGCGTATCCGCAGCGATCTGGAAAGCCGCATCCTCAGCGGAGAGTGGGCGCCGGGCTTCCGTATTCCGTACGAGCACGAGCTGATGGAGCAGTACGACTGCTCGCGGATGACGGTGAACAAGGTGCTGACCGCGCTGGCCGAGAGCGGCATGATCGAGCGGCGCCGCCGCGCCGGTTCGTTCGTGGCGCGGCAGCCCCCGCACCTGGAGCAGGTGGCGCTGGAGATTCCCGATATCGCGATGGAGGTCGGCTCGCGCGGCCATCAGTACGCCTATCGTCTGCTGCAGCGCGACCTGCGCCTGGCCGACGCTGGCAATGCCGGTGAAGTGGAGCTGGCCGGCCAGAAGACGCTGCTGGCGATGCGCTGCCTGCACCTGGCCGATGGCCGTCCGTTGGCGCTGGAGCACCGCCTGATCAGCCCGGTGGGCGTGCCCGAGGTACTGGAGGTCGATTTCAGCACCACTGCACCGGGCAGCTGGCTGCTGCAGAACGTCTCGTGGACCCGTGCCCAGCACCGCATCAGTGCCTGGGGCGCGGACACCGCCACCGCCAAGCTGCTGGAGGTGAAGCCGGGCACCGCCTGTCTGGTGATCGAGCGCCTGACCTGGCGCGGTGAGCAGCCGATCACCCGTGTGCGTCAGGTGTTCCTCGGCGACGCCTGGGACCTGGTGGCGCGCTTCGCGCCTGGGGCAAGGTAGGGTCGACCCCGCTCGGGACACGCTGTCGCCTTGAACTCTGTCGGGGCGTGTGTACGATGTGTATCGTCCCCGCATGAAGAGCAGGGACCTCATCCGGGATCTGGAGGCAGCAGATTGGACCTGTCGCCGGATTCGCGGATCCCATCATGTATTCGTGCACCCGCAGCACCCTCACATCATCACCGTGCCTCACCCAAGGAAGGATCTGGGCAAAGGGGGCTGGTGCAGGCGTTGCGGAAGCTCGCAGGACTGACGTAGGAGGGCCCATGCGATATCCAGTCTTGATCGAGGCAGGTGATGAGCGCACCGCGTGGGGTGTGGTCGTTCCGGATCTGCCGGGGTGCTTCTCGGCGGCCGACACGCTTGATGATGCGCTCACTGCGGCGGAAGAGGCCGCGCTCGCCTGGATTGATGCGGCCCTGGATGAGGGACGCTCGATTCCGACACCTTCGGCACCGCAGAAAATCGCCGCCGAGGCATCCAAGGACATCCGTTGGATTCTTGCGTACATCTGCATTGATCCGGCTCTACTGGACGACACTATCGAGCGGGTCAATATCAGCCTGCCACGCCGGATCCTGGCGAGGCTGGATGCGCAGGCCAGAGCGGCGGGTGAATCGCGCTCCAGTTACATCGCCCATCTCGCGGCATTGGGCTGAGCAGGCGCCCTGTAGAGCCGAGCCATGCTCGGCTGCTGTTCGCGCGATGCGCGATGAGTCGAGCGTGGCTCGACGCTACAGAGGCATCCACACATGGCGTGGATCTACAGACACCCCAATCAATACGTAGCGCACTGCCGCCAGCGTACGGGCTCATCCACGCCAGGGCGGGCGTTGAGCTGGATGCGCACGTTACGCAGGGCGGGGTAGTGCAGCACTTCCTCGCAGACCTGCGGCCACACCGCGTCCAGCTCGCCGGTGCGGTTGATCGCCAGCGTCTGCCGGGTCAGCCAGACACCGCTGGCGATGCCGGGCTTGCCAGCCAAGGCACGGGACAGATCGGCCTGGAAGCGCTCGAGCGTGGCGGCATCCGGGTTGGGAATGCTGCGCGCATCGGTTGAGGGCGTCGGCGCAGGCGCCGTGGTCGGCGGTGTGGTGGCGGGGGCCGGCGCCAGTTCGGGCGCCGCTTCAACCGCAGGCGCAACCGGCGCGGGGGCGCCCGTCTCCTCGGCAACGGGCGGAGCGTCCTGCACATGCAGCCCTTGCAGGCTCAGTCCCACCAGCAGGCCCAGCGTCACCGCGGCGAGCGCGGCTATGGCAATGCGGCGCAGGGCTTCATGGCGGGCACTGGCGCGCACACGGGTTTCGATTTCTGCCGGTAGATAGGGCTGCAGCAACGGCCACAGGCGCGGGCCGTCCAGCACCTCGACGGCCTGCTTCTCGGCGGCGCTGCGGCCGTCGCGTTCGATCCGGCCCTCGGTCAGCAGCACGCCGCCCTTGGCGCCGGCCAGGCGCGCGGCCGCCCCCAGTTCGTTCACTGCGGCGGTACCGATGCGGTAGGCCAGGCCGTGCTTGCAGGACACCAGCCACTGGTTGGGACCATCGCTGAGCAGGAAGTCGCTGCTCGGCTCGCGGGACTCCTCGGCCGGGTCGTTCAGTTCACGCAGGCCGCGCTGTTCGCGCAGCATGCGTTTGACCAGCACGGAGAATTCGCGCCAGTGCATGCCAGCCAAGGCCTGCAGGCCGAGTTGCATCTCCTTCTGCCGCCGCTTGATCCACCACAGATAGACAACGGCCAGGGAACAGGTAAGCAGGGCCGACAGCAGGGCCAGGATCCAAGGGAGCATGCAGGAGGTGCGCGGAAGGGGCGAATGCGGAGGACGACAGTGTAAAGGTCGTGCCGCATCGCTGGGTCAGGAGGTTCCTGACAGGAAACGTGATGGCGCGCGCAGATCGGTATATGGCGGACACGAAAAACCCGCCAATCCTGAAGCCGTGAGGGGAGGGAACAAACGGCAGCCGAAGCGATTGGCGGGTTGCTCGCGATTGTCAATCAAAATTTATTGCATTGCAACAATGGCATTCAGGGCACGCTGTCGGGCGACTGATGGCTGCCCGGGGCGGGAGCATCGGCGCCCGAAGCGGCACGGTTCTCCAGCTTGGCCAGGCGCGCATGCAGGGCGTCGATGCGGGCTTCCAGCGCGGTCACCTCGTCCGCAGTGGGGACATGCAGGCGCTTGAGCACGCCCTGCACCTGGTCATCAAAGGCCTTTTCAACCTTGTTCCAGGTGCCGGAGGCCTTCTCCCGGGCCTCGTCCAGCGAGGTTTCGACGTTGTCGCGCCAACCCGGGCCCTGTTCGCCGTGGCGTTCACGGCGGCGGGCCTCCCAGGCTTCGCCTTCCTTCACCAGGCCATCGAAGAAGCGGCTGCCTTCAGCCTGTGCACGGCCCAGGGCGCCCAGGCCTGCCAGCCAGACCTGCTGGGCCGAATCGCTGAGCTTGCGCGAGAAGCGCTCGGCCTGGTCACCGAAAGAGGCGTCGTCGTTGCGGCGGTCGTCGTTTTCGTAGTGGTTCATCGCACTTCCCGTGGGAGTTGGGCCTGTCCCGAGAGTAGCGCGCGATGGCGTTGCACGGCCGTGACGGCCGCCGCCGGGGTTCAGCCCAGCTTTTCCTTCAGCACGCGCTGGATCTCGCCTTCGACCATGCCCTTCATCGCCGACAGCAGGAAGCCCAGCTTGGCGGTGACGCGCACGGCGCCCGGCTGCAGTTCGATCGCACCGTCCACGCCGCTGCCGGAGAAGTTCAGCACATCGGCGGTCCAGGACGACTTCAGGCCGAAGCGCTCGGACAACTTGGCGGCAACCTGTTCGATCGCGGCACGCGCCTGTGCGTCGGGCAGGGCGTGGGCGTGGCGGACATCGATGGTGGACATACGGGCTCCTGGCGCAGGGCGGGGATGATCAATAGAGGGCGAGCATTGTGCGCATCGAGGGCCTTCGCGCCAAGCACTCATCGTGGGTTCTTCTTCGTTGGCGACCAACCTGCTAGGCTGCGCCGCGTGCAGAACCTGCTTGTTCACTTCAGTCAACAACAACAGCCCGACCAGCCGCTGCGGCCCGGGGTGCAACGCATCGTGCGCCAGGCCAACGGTAGTGTGCGGCTCGGCGATGCCGGCAACGGTGCCCTTCTGCTGGCGCAGTTCTGCATGGATGATCGCGGCCTCTGGCTGCAGGTCGGTAACGGTATCCGCGGCATCCACGTGAATGGTCGCCCGGTTCGCCGGATGGCCCTGCTGCGTGCAGGCGATGCGGTGTACGTGGATGGCGTGGAAATGGTCCTGCAGGGCGAAGTCGAGAGCCTGCTGCAGGCGCCCGCACCGAAAAACGACGATGGCTCCGATGAGCAGCAGCGGCTGCTGCGCGGCGTCGGCGGGCTGCACCATGGGCGCAGCTATACCCTGTCGCGGGCCCGCCTGATCGGCCGCGGCAACGACGCCGACATCGCCATCGACGATCCTGCGTTCGCCGAACAGCATGCCCGCGTGGAAGTGCACGGCGAGCGCGTGCTGCTGCGTGACCTGGGCAGTGCCGACGGCACCCGGGTCAATGGCGTGGCCGTGCGCCACTGCTGGCTGCAGGCGGGCGACCAGGTGGTGTTCGATGGGCAGCACCGGTTCGTGCTGGAAGTGCCGCACGACCCGCGCCGGCGTCCGCTGCCTGCGGAAGACGAGTCCAGCCAGGAGGCCGAACAGACCCCGGTGCTGCCGGCCGCGCCGCGCAAGGTCCGGCGCTGGCCGTGGCTGCTGGTGAGTGCGCTGCTGCTGGCCGCACTGCTCAGCCTGCTGCTCTGGTTCGGCGCGCGCTGATCTGAACCGGCCGGATCCGCTCTGGTAGGTGCCGACCTTGGTCGGCACGCTCCTTCGGCGGGGATGACGCCTGGCGGCGTATGCCGACCAAGGTCGGCGACTACCGGGGCATTGCTCCTGGTCTGAATCCGCTGGATCCGCTCTGGTAGGTGCCGACCTTGGTCGGCACGCTTCTTCGCCGGGTTTGACGCCTGACGGCGTACGCCGAGCAAGGTCGGCGACTACCGGCGCCGTGCTGGCGGCCAATGGATTCCAATGAAACCAAATTTCCCTTGCCGCACTAGGCCGCAAGGCTGGTGCACTGCGGCATACTAGGGGTCTTGCCCCACAGGTGTGACATGACGCGCGCGTTCAACTTCAGTGCCGGCCCTGCGACCTTGCCGGAATCGGTCCTGCGCCAGGCGCAGGCGGAAATGCTGGACTGGCACGGTACCGGTGCCTCGATCGTGGAAATGAGCCATCGCGGTGCGGAGTTCATGTCCGTGGCCGCCGAGGCCGAGGCCGACCTGCGTCGCCTGCTCGATATCCCCGAAGACTATGCGGTGCTGTTCCTGTCCGGTGGTGCCACCACCCAGCAGGCGCTGATCCCGCTCAACTTCGCCGCCCCCGGCCAGCGTGCCGACTATGTGGTCAGTGGCCACTGGGGCAAGACCGCGGTCAAGCAGGCCGGTGTCTACGTCGACGTCAACATTGCCGCCAGCAGCGAGGCCGATGGCTACCGCACGCTGCCGCCGCGTGCCGACTGGCAGCTCTCACCCGATGCCGCCTACGTGCACATCACCGCCAACGAGACCATCCACGGCGTCGAGTTCCGTGATGTGCCCGACACCGGCAGCGTCCCGCTGATCGCCGACTTCAGCTCGTCCATCGCCAGTGAACCGCTGGATGTGCGCCGCTATGGCGTGATCTACGCCGGCGCGCAGAAGAACCTGGGCCCGGTCGGCATCGCGGTGATGATCATCCGCCGCGACCTGCTCGAGCGCAGCGGCCAGCCGCGTGCGGACATCTTTGATTACCGCTCGCACGTTGCCCGCGATTCGATGCTCAACACCCCGCCGACCTGGAACTGGTATCTGGCTGGCCTGGTGTTCAAGTGGATGCTGGCCGAAGGCGGCGTGGCCGAGTTTGCCAAGCGCAATGCCGCCAAGGCCGCGCTGGTGTACGGCGCCATTGACGGCTCCGGCGGTTTCTATCGCAATGAAGTGGCGCACGCGGCACGTTCGCGGATGAACATCCCGTTCTTCCTGCCCAGTGCCGAGCTCGATGCGCGTTTCGTCGCCGAAGCCAAGGCCGCCGGCCTGCTGGCGCTGAAGGGCCACAAGGTGGTGGGTGGCATCCGCGCCTCGCTGTACAACGCCATGCCGCTGGCCGGGGCCGAGGCGCTGGTCGCCTTCATGGCCGATTTCCAGCAGCGTCACGGCTGAGCAATGAACGGCGCGCACCGTCGGGTGCGTGCCCCGCAACAAGGAATTCCGATGGCAAGCAGCAAATCCAGCAAGAAGGCGCCGAAGAAGGCCGAACCGGCCAAGGACAGCGCGTCCACCAGGGCGAAGGGCAAGTCCAAGGCCGCGTCGAACCCGGCACCCACCCTGGCGCCGCTGGCGCTGGCCGATGTGCGCTCGAAGATCGACCAGATCGACCGCGACATCCAGAGCCTGATCGCCGAGCGCGCGCGTTTCGCCCACCAGGTCGGCAAGGCCAAGGGCAAGCTCGCCGCCGCCGTCGACTACTACCGCCCCGAGCGCGAAGCGCAGGTGCTGCGCATGGTGGTGGACCGCAACGAAGGCCCGCTCAGCGATGAGCTGCTGGTGCACGTCTACCGCGAGATCATGTCGGCCTGCCTGGCCCAGCAGGAGCCGCTGAAGATCGGCTACCTCGGCCCGGAAGGCACCTTCAGCCAGCAGGCCGTGCTCAAGCACTTCGGCCGCTCCGCGCTGGGCCTGCCGATGGCCAGCATCGAAGAAGTGTTCCAGGAAGTGGAAGCGGGCAACGCCGATTTCGGCGTGGTGCCGGTGGAGAATTCGGGGCAGGGCACCATCCAGATCACCCTGGACATGTTCCTGACCTCCAACCTGAAGATCTGTGGCGAAGTGGAACTGCGCGTGCAGCAGTACCTGATGTCGCGCAGTGGCCGGATCGAGGACATCGAGCGCATCTATGCGCACCCGCAGTCGTTCATGCAGACCTCGGCGTGGCTGCGCGCCAACCTGCCGAAGGCCGAGAAGATTCCGGTATCCAGCAACGCCGAAGGTGCGCGCCGTGCGCGCAACGCCGACGACGCGGCGGCCATTGGTGGCGAGAGCGCCGGCCACGTGTACGGCCTGAAGAAGGTGGTCACCAAGCCGATCCAGAACGATGCCGACAACACCACCCGCTTCCTGGTGGTGGGCCGCAACATCTTCCCGACCTCCGGCCACGACCGCACGTCGGTGCTGGTGTTCATCCATGACAAGCCCGGTGCGCTGTTCGACGTGCTCAGCCCGTTCGCCCGCCACGGCATCAGCATGAACCGCATCGAGTCGCGGCCGTCGCACCACGGCAAGTGGGAATACGGCTTCTTCATCGACCTGGCCGGCCACATCGACGATGCGCCGATGCAGGCGGCGCTGGCCGAACTGGAAGCGCACTCGGCGCAGATCAAGGTGCTGGGCTCCTACCCGGTGGCCGTGCCCTGAGTGCTGCCGCGGCGGCCACGGCCGCCGCTCCCTGATGCATCGCCGGCGCTGCTGGCGTTTACGGAATGATCGAACGATGAGCAACGCGCAACACTGGATCGCCCGCAAGGGCCAGCCGCTGCAGGGCAGCCTGACCATTCCCGGCGACAAGTCGGTCTCGCACCGCTCGGTGATGTTCGCCGCGCTGGCCGATGGCACCTCGCATATCGAAGGTTTCCTGGAAGGCGAAGACACCCGCGCCACTGCGCGCATCTTCGGCCAGCTGGGCGTGCGCATCGAAACCCCCAGCCCGTCGCAGCGCATCGTGCACGGCGTCGGCATCGACGGCCTGAAGGCGCCGGATGCGCCGCTGGACTGCGGCAACGCCGGTACCGGCATGCGCCTGTTGGCCGGCCTGCTGGCGGGCCAGGCGTTCGACTGCACGCTGATCGGCGATGAGTCGCTGTCCGGCCGCCCGATGCGCCGTGTCACCGGCCCGCTGTCGCAGATGGGCGCGAAGATCGACACCCAGGACGACGGGACGCCGCCGCTGCACGTGCATGGCGGGCAATCGCTGCACGGCATCGACTTCGCCTCGCCGGTGGCCAGTGCGCAGATCAAGTCGGCGGTACTGCTGGCCGGCCTGTACGCGCAGGGCGAAACCCAGGTGACCGAACCGCACCCGACCCGCGACTACACCGAGCGCATGCTGTCCGCGTTCGGCGTGGACATCGAATTCTCGCCCGGCAAGGCACGCCTGCGTGGTGGTCAGCGCCTTCGCGCTACTGACATCGTGGTGCCGGCCGACTTCTCCTCGGCCGCGTTCTATCTGGTTGCGGCCAGCATCATTCCCGGCTCCGAGCTGCGCCTGAAGCAGGTCGGCCTGAACCCGCGCCGCACCGGCCTGCTGCACGCGCTGCGCTTGATGGGTGCGGACATCACCGAAGAGAATCCGGCCGAGCAGGGCGGTGAACCGGTGGCGGATCTGGTGGTGCGCTACGCTCCGCTGAAGGGGGCACGCATTCCGGAAGCACTGGTGCCGGACATGATCGACGAGTTCCCGGCGCTGTTCGTGGCCGCCGCCGCCGCCGAAGGCCAGACCGTGGTGAGCGGTGCGGCCGAGCTGCGGGTGAAGGAATCCGACCGCCTTGCCGCGATGGCCACCGGCCTGCGCGCGCTGGGCGTGCAGGTGGACGAAACCGAAGACGGTGCCACCCTGCACGGCGGTGTGCGTCTGGGCAGCGGCACCATCGAAAGCCACGGTGACCATCGCATCGCCATGGCCTTCGCCATCGCCGGCCAGATCAGTGACGGCGAAGTGCGCATCAACGATATCGCCAACGTCGCTACGTCCTTCCCGGACTTCGATGGCCTGGCGCGCAGCGCCGGGTTCAATCTGGCCTGAAAGGCCACGCCCGGCGGATGACGCAACCCGGTGGGTGCCAACCTCGGTTGGCACGCTCATATCGCCCGGTAGGTGCCAACCTGGGTTGGCACGCTCACATCACCCGGTAGGTGCCGACCTTGGTCGGCACGCTTCTCCGCATAAAAGGACGGAGGCCGAAGCCTCCGTCGAAACATCACGAACCCCTCGTCCGCGATCAACGCTGCTCGGTGCGGAAATCCACCGGGACCCGCACCACGCTTGCTACTGCACGGCCTTCCTGCATCGCCGGCTGGAACTTCCAGTTCTGCACGGTGCTGAGCACCGCACGATCCAGGTCGCGGCTGCGCTCGCCGCTGCGCGAAACGATCGCAGCGTTGGCGACATTGCCACGGGTATCGACATTCAGGCTGGCGATCACGCTGCCCTGCACGCCACTGCGCAGTGCGGCAGCGGGGTAGGTGGGCATGCGGTTGCTGGCCAGCGGGCGCGCTTCGCGATTGCGTATCGCCGGTGCGGCCTTGTGCTGGCGGGAGGCTGGTGCAGCCTGGCGCGTTGCAGGTGCTGCTGCATCGGTCGCCGCAGCCTGCTCAGGGGCGGGCAACATGCGCTCACCGACCGGTGCCGGCGCCACATCCTCCTGGTTGGAATGGCGCAGCCACAGCAGGGCGGCTGCAAACATCGCCACGATCAGCGCGATCCACATCCAGGGCGACGTGGGCTTGTGCTGCACGCTCGAATCCTGCTGCAGCTGCGGCGAATGAAGGTCTTCGTGGGTGGTGGCAGTCATCGCAAACTCCTTCCGTCAACTGACGACGTGGGAAGTGTTGCCCGAGCCATGGACGAGAAGTGTCAGCGTTGCGTCAACGCCACCGGCAGGGTTCAGTTTGCCTGCCGGGAAGCGTTCAGTTACTGCGTCTTGAAGTCGAACGGTACTTCAATGCTGCCGGGCACGGCCTGGCCATTGCTCTGGGCCGGGGTGAAGCGCCAGCGGCGCACGGCATCGGTGGCGGCACGGTCGAGCTCGCGTGAGCCGCTGCGCTGGATCACCGTGGCGTTGTTCGGGTAGCCGGTGGCATCCACATCCACGCGTACCACCACCGTGCCGGTTTCACCGGCGCGCAGGGCGGCGGCGGGGTATGACGGCGGCGGTGACTGGCCAGCAATCGGCATCGGCTGGCTGTTGCCGGTCGCGGCCGGCGCCGCGCCCGGGGCGGCCGGGGCCGGCTCGGCGATCGGGGCGGGTGGCGGCGGAGCGGTTTCGACCAGCTTCGGCGCTTCCTCCTCCACCGGTGCCGGCTTGGCGTCAGGCATGTCGCTGGAACCGGCTGCAGCGGCCAAGGGTTCCGGCAGGGGCTCGACCTGGGCGGTTTCCTGCGGGGTCTGTGCGGCCGGGTCGGCGCGGAAGAACTCCTTGTCACGGCCGGTCAGCCAGACCAGCACGAACAGCAGCACGCCCACGCCGAAGGCGATGCCGGCGATCTTCAGGGCGTTGCGCGGGATATGCACAGTGAACGACTTGGCGGACGACGAGCGGGGTGCAGACATGGACCGGACCAGTACGGAATAGCCCGATTCTGCCACGCCGGGAATGAACCGGGCGGCAGAAATCAGTATAACAAGCGATAATCCCATCCCTGATACCCACCACGACACCTGCCATGCTTGATCCAGCCCTGCTCCGCCACCAGCCCGCCGACCTCGCCGAACGCCTGCGCACCAGCCGCGGCTTCGAGCTCGACGTGTCTGCCCTGGAGTCCCTGGAGGCCGATCGCAAGCGCATCCAGGTGCGGACCCAGGAGCTGCAGAGCCTGCGTAACAGCCGTTCCAAGGCCATCGGCCAGGCCAAGGCGAAGGGCGAGGACGTCTCGGCCATCATGGCCGAGGTCGCCGCCTTCGCCGACGAGCTGAAGGCTTCGGAAGTGGCGTTGGACGAGCTGCGCGAGAAGATCGATGCCATTTCGATGGGCATTCCGAACCTGCCGGCCGATGACGTGCCGGCCGGTGCCGACGAGAACGACAACGTCGAGCAGGCGCGCTGGGGAACCCCGCGCCAGTTCGACTTCAAGGTGCTCGATCACGTCGAACTGGGCGCCCGCAATGGCTGGCTGGACGGCGAAACCGCCGCCAAGCTGTCCGGTTCGCGCTTCACCGTGCTGCGCGGCCCGATCGCGCGCCTGCACCGTGCGCTGGCGCAGTTCATGGTCGACCTGCACACCGGTGAGCACGGCTACGAGGAAACCAACGTGCCGCTGCTGGTCAACGCCGATTCGCTGCGCGGCACCAGCCAGCTGCCGAAGTTCGAGGACGACCTGTTCAAGACCGCCGTGGGCGACTCCACGCGCTACCTGATCCCGACCTCGGAAGTACCGCTGACCAACATCGTGCGCGATGAGATCGTCGATGCCGAACGCCTGCCGCTGCGCATGACCGCCCACTCGATGTGCTTCCGTGCCGAGGCCGGCAGCGGTGGCCGCGACGTGCGCGGCATGATCCGCCAGCATCAGTTCGAGAAGGTCGAGCTGGTCTCGATCAGCCGCCCGGAGGACAGCGACGCCGAACACCAGCGCATGACCCGTTGCGCCGAAGTGGTGCTGGAAAAGCTGGGCCTGCCGTACCGCAAGGTGCTGCTGTGCACCGGCGACATGGGCTTCTCGGCGGTGAAGACCTACGACCTGGAAGTCTGGCTGCCGTCGCAGGAGACGTACCGCGAAATCTCCTCGTGCTCGAACTGTGGTGATTTCCAGGCCCGCCGCATGCAGGCCCGCTGGCGCAACCCGGCCACTGGCAAACCGGAACTGGCGCATACCTTGAACGGTTCGGGCGTGGCGGTGGGCCGCGCGATGATCGCGGTGATGGAGAACTACCAGAACGCCGACGGCAGCATCACCGTACCGGAAGCGCTGCGCCCGTACATGGGTGGCTTGGAAACCATCGGCTGATAGTCTGATGGGGTGGGTGCCATGCTTGCTTGGCACTGCTCTGGCTCTGGTGGGTGCCATGCTTGCATGGCACCGAATCCACGCATGGCGTGGATCTACAATGCGGGCTACATCCACGCCATGCGTGGATGTACCGCGCAATCACCCCACAACCCGCAGCTTCTCCAACGGCACCCAGCCCGGTTCGCCCGTCTCCGGCACGCACCACGCCCAGCCATTGAGCGTGCGCTGCCCGCGCAGCACCTGCCCGGGATCCACATCCAGTTCCCGCGCGCAGTAATCTTCCGTGGCAAACGCGCCACCCTGCGCATCGCGGCCGATCACCGGCGCCGGCACGAATCCGGGCTGCTGGCCCTCGGCTTCGCACAGGAACCAGTCATCCCAGCCCTCGGGGCCTTCATAACGTTCGCCCACCACCAGCGCCTGCCCGCGGCGCAGGGTGATCGGGTGCGGAAACTCGCTGCGGTGCGCAGTCGTCACGATGTAGTCCATGCCGCAAGCCTAGCGCGTCCAAAAGAAAACGGCCCCGCAAAGCGGGGCCGCCAGGGTGGGCCGGGATGGGGGAGGGGATCCCGGCCCGCGTTCAGCGCCCAGACGAGGAGAGAGGGGCGCTGACCGTTGGAACGCGTTACGCAGCGACGGCTTCATCCGCTGCGTGCGACGGCAGTGCTGCCAGCGCGCCGGCAATGGCGTCTTCACGGTGCTGCGGCGAGTAGGCGATGCCTTCGGCACGCACGAATTCGACTTCGTTGATGCCCATGAAGGCGAACACCTGGCGCAGGAACGGCTCCTGGAAGTCGGCCGGCGAGTCGGTGTAGATGCCGCCGCGGCTGCTGGCGATGATCACCCGCTTGCCACCGGCCAGGCCCACCGGGCCGTTCTCGGTGTACTTGAAGGTGCGGCCGGCCACGGCCACGCGGTCGATCCAGGCCTTCAGCGTGGACGGAATGCTGAAGTTGTACATCGGCGCGCCGATCACCACGATGTCGGCCTCCAGGAACTGCTGCATCACCTGTTCAGCGTCGGTCGCCTCGGCGGCATCGGTCTTGGCCAGCGAGCTGCTGCGCAGATGCGGTACCGGATTGGCGTCAAGATCGCGATAATCGACCTGCAGGCCGTCGATCTGGCCCGTGAAGCGGGCGACCACGGCGGCCGACAGCTGGCGCGAGACGGAGTTGTCGCCAAGCACGCTGGCGTCGAGATGCAGAAGCTTCATGGCAGTCACCTATGTTCTGGGAGGAAGGGGCGGGGTGGCCCCGCCGACGGAGAGAACGATAGGTTGTTGCAAAGACGGAATAAAGGTGATTGAATGCCACGTATTGTTCTAGATATGGAACTCGGGCATGCATGACCTGAATGATCTGTACTACTTCGCGATGGTGGTCGACCACGGCGGGTTCGCCGCCGCCGAGCGCGCGCTGGGCATTCCCAAGTCGCGACTGAGCCGCCGCATCAGCCAGCTGGAAACCGACCTGGGCGTGCGCCTGCTGCAGCGCTCCACGCGTCGTTTTGCCGTTACCGACGTGGGCACCAGCGTGCACCGCCATGCGCAGACGATGCTGGCCGAAGCACAGGCCGCCCGCGAAGTGGTGGACCGCCTCAGCGCCGAACCGCGCGGCGTGGTGCGCGCCAGCGTACCGGTGTCGCTGGCGCAGATGCAGCTGCCCAAGCTGCTGCCCAAGTTCCTTGAGCAGTACCCGAAGGTGCGCCTGCAGTTGAACATCAGCAACCGCCGCGTGGACATCATCAATGAAGGCTACGACGTGGCCCTGCGCGTGCGTTCGCGCCTGGACGACGACGGCAGCCTGGTGATGCGCAGCTTCGGCCAGGTGCAGGAGCTGCTGGTAGCCAGCCCGAAGTACCTGGACCGCGCCGGCCGCCCGAAGGACCCGGAAGAACTGACCCAGCATGTCACCCTGAGCATCAGCGAAGACGAAGCGCGCCAGCGCTGGGAGCTGCATGGCCCGGAAGGCGAAGTGCGCCGGGTCGACCTGCAGCCGCGCGTGGCCGGTTTCGACTTCCCGCTGCTGCAGAGCATGGTGAAGGACGGTTTCGGCATCACCATGCTGCCGGAAACCGTCTGCGCCGACGCCGTGCGCAACGGCGAGCTGGAAGTGGTGCTGCCGGACTGGTCGCTGCCGCAGGGCGTGTGCCATGCCGTGTTCGCCTCGCGCCGCGGCCTGCTGCCGGCGGTACGCGTGTTCATCGACTTCCTGGCCGAGCACCTGCCGCCGCAGCTGGAGGCCTCGCGCCTGGATTGCGGTGGCGCCTGTGAAAAGGCCAAGGAGCGGATCAAGGCCAGTGCACTGGGTGCGCTGGCGGTGGATGCCGGCTGAGAGCGCTGAACGGTAGCGCCGGGCCATGCCCGGCGTTGTTGTTTTCCGGCGCCGATCACGTCCGGCCGAACAGCCGGTCCCAGAAGCTGCGGCGTCGCGGCGCGGCCGGTGGCGGTTCGGCTGCAACGACGGGCGCTTCCAGCACCGCCATCAACTCTGCGCTGCGTGGCTTCTTCAGGAACCGCGCGTAGTCCAGGTAGCTGGTGACCTTGCTCATGTGCAGGCGCTCGGGCATCGCCGGCAATGCACCTCCCTGCAGCAGCACCCGCAATGCCTGCGGACGATCCAGGCGGATCGCCTCGAACATTGCGGTGCCGCCACAGCCCGGCTCGATCTGGTTGGCGCGCTGCGGCGCGTCCTTCAGCAGGGGGTGCAGGGCCTCTACGTCGTCCCGTTCCACGGCAGCTACCAGCCTGGCCAGCGCCTCGGCTTCCGCAGGTGGCAGGTTGTCCCGGTAGGCCTGATCGGCGATCTCGCGCTCGTCGCGCCCATCACCGCCCTCGATGCAGAGGAAGTCGGTGACCAGCGCGACTGGAGTGCCGGACGTATCCAGCGCCCAGTAGCTGGGATAGACGCCATCGCCCCAGCCACTGGTGAATACGACCAGGCCGTGAGGTGAGTCTTCGCCCCACGGACGGTACTCGGCGCCTTCATCGAAGCCCTCGTGGTCGATCAGTGCATCCGACCATTCACTCTCTTCGTCGCCATCGGCCTGTTCGATCAGGGTCAGCAGCGCCCGCTGGGTGTCTGTATCCATGAAGCAGCCGATGCCGGCGTCGACCGGGTAGCCGATGAAGCTGTCCTCATCGAGTCCAGTCAGGTCCTGCGTGGTCCAGCGCGCCATCTGCCAGTGCAGGGCAGACGCGGTGAGCAACTGGCGCGGCTTGAACCAGACCACGGCCAGCGCCGGGCGGCCGCTATGCACGATGACTTCGACCGAGTGCCGGCCCAGCGGGGCAGTGTAGTCAGCCAGCGCGGGTGCCTCGGCCTGGACCAGCGGATCGCAGACCACCAGGTGCCCGCTGCTGACCGGCAGGTGCCCGGCGAAGGTGCGGTGCAGGGCCACCGCAGCCAACTGGGTGTCATCCAGCAGGGTGGTGCGCAGGTTGGCCAGATCGAGATGGGCCATGGCGGCTCCGATTGCAGTGGAGGCCCCACCGTGCCGGATGCGGAGGGCAGGGGCAAGGGTGGTCTTGGGCAAATGCCGTTCACGTGCGAGAATACGCCGCTGCCCGGGCATCCGGGACCCGATTGGAGAGATGGCCGAGCGGTTTAAGGCACCGGTCTTGAAAACCGGCGAAGGGTTAAACCTTCCGTGGGTTCGAATCCCACTCTCTCCGCCAATCCTTAGTAAGTGTTTGTTTTTAAACGACATTTTTTAAGGTCTTGAAGGGCGGCTTGGGGCACAAATCGGGGCACAACTCCGATGCGATTACCAAGCTATCTCACTCGCTCTTCCACAGGTCGTTACCAGTTTCGCATGCGCGTTCCGACGGACATGCGCGGTATCGTCGGCAAACCTTTCGTCAAGCATCCCTTGGGCATCCAACTGCATAGCGCAAGAGTGGCTGCCTTGGCCATCGCGCAGCGTTATGCTCAAGCATTCGATGCCATCAGGGATGGGTGCATGACCAAGAAGGGACTCACGGTTGAGGATGTTCTGCGCAGCGTCGCGGAGAACGGCTCCCGGCGTTATGAAATTGACTTGCCGGGCTTCCGTCTTCGGACCACGGATGCGGCCGACCATGCTCGAGCAATGGAGGCGCTGGAAGAAATCGGCAAGTTCCACTTCCGTGATACGGGTGCAGTTCCGGCGGCGGCTGGGCCAAACCCGTTGGAATCAGCGGCGGCGCAGCCCCTGCCATCTGAGACCATCAGCCTGATCGATGCGAAGCGAATCTGGCAGGATAAAGTCGCCGCCGAGGACATCGAGGTCAAAACGGTCGGCATCAAACTGCTTCCCGTGACAGAGCTGATCGAGTTCTTGGGCGCCGAGCGCGAGCTGCACACCATCACGCGGCCTGAGATGGCCCGCTTCTACGACCATTTGGCCAAGCGCGGGTTAACGCGTTCTACGCTCAACAATCGCCAGAGCTACCTCGCAGGAAAGAGAGGATTCTTCACTTGGGCAATGGCTTCAGGCTACGTGCTCAAGGGAGACAATGTCGCCGCAGGTCACGTCAGCGTTTCGATGGCGGAGAAGCGCAAGCGCAGAAAATTTGGCTTCCAGGCCTTTACCTTGGATCAGGTTCATCAACTCTTCGCGCCTGATAGCTTCAAGCAGCTTTCAACGGGAGCGCGCTGGGCGGCTTTGTTGGGCCTGTATACGGGCGCCCGGGCAGGTGAGGTGGGGCAGCTGTTTACCCTGGACGTCAAGGAAGAGGAGGGAATCCCGTGCATACGGTTTACCGATGAGGGGGAGGATCAGCGATTGAAGACCGATGTTTCCAATCGGGTCGTCCCGTTGCATCCCGACCTGATCAAGCTTGGTTTCTTGGACTACGTCGCCGAACGAAGGGAGAGCGGGGACTGGCGATTGTTTCCGCAGGCTGACAGTAAGGCGAAGAATGGTGCGGGGAACTGGATATCGAAGGCGTTCAGCTACTACCTCCAAAAGCACAGTGGTGGGTGGTCGAAAGCGAAACGTGGTTTCCATAGTCTCCGAAAGACCGTGATTCAGGAGATGCAGGGCAGCGGTGTGGCCTCTGAGATGCGAGCCCAAATCGTCGGCCACGAATTGGACGACGAACACCACGCGACTTACAGCAGGCCCTTTACGGTGAGTGAGAAGCTCAACGGTGCCGGAGGAACGCCAGCTTTGGGTGTCCTAGATTACGGAATCGACCTGGAGGCGCTGCGCACCCTGCCGGCGCGCAAGGTCGGGCGGCGAAGCAGCAATGCTGCCGCGCGCTCTTCAAAGGTCGGCCGTAAGGGGAGCGAGCCGAACTAATGGCCCTTACTGCTGCTGATGCTTACCGCCGCGCCATCGATCGCTTTCTCGGCAAGCTCTCTGGCACCGAAAACGTGGGCCAGATGGAGAAGAAGATCGCAGACCATTTGCGCCTAGCGAAACAGCGGCCCAAGGTGGACGTGGCGTTGAGCTTCAATGAGGCCGCTGGGGTGTTGGCGATCAGCACGGCCCAATTGCAACACCTCTTGAAGGAACACTCCCCAAAAGGGACGCTGTTCACGGTGAAGGGAACTCGCAAGCGCTCGACCACCCTTGTTCCGTTGATGGCCTGGGCAGCCGAGCTCAAGGCTAAGGGCCTGTGGAAGCCGTTGAGCGAACGGGGCGTTGCGATCGACACCCTCCTAACTGCAGAACTGCCGTTTCTGGTGGCCAAAGGGTCCAAGGCTAAGCAGTTCTTCCTGGAGCCACTGACTGACCAACCCATCAGCGATGCGTTAATTCGCCAGCTCCAAGCATTGGGCGTGCAAATAGGGCTTGGGATTCGGGTCTGCACGCTGACCGAGGCCTTCGCCCAGCCTTGGCAAAACCCTGACGTCAAGCGCCAGTGGGTGGACGCATTCAACAACGCAGCCCAAGCCCAGGCCAGCCGTCTGCGGGACCTGGCTCAGCAGCTCGACGCCTCGCGAGCTGGGGTGATCGAACAAGCGCTGCACGAACGCCTGCAGCCGGCGCCTCCAAAGATGCCCGACAAGCGCAATGGGCGAATGTAACGGCTGCTAACGGATATTGGAGGCCTCCAATATCCGTATCGATGGAGGCTCTCAGTTCGGATGATTACTCCAACGCCTCGGTGGTCGGGGCGATGGAGCAAGCCGATGGGCCTCGATATGTATGCGGTCAAGACCCGCACTGATGTGCGAGATCGCACTCAAGAACTATTTTTCTACTGGCGAAAGCATCCGAACCTTCATGGTTGGATGTTCAAGTTGCACAGTGCTAGGACGGGGCAGGTTGATCCCTTCGATTTCAACCAAGTTCCCGTATTCCTTGGATTGGACGATCTTGATGCGTTGGAACAGGCTGTGCTGAACGATGATTTGCCTTATACCCAAGGCTTCTTCTTCGGTGAATCGGATCCCGATCGAGCTGAAGAAGATCTGGACTTCATTGCGCAGGCCCGCGCATTGATCAACGACGGTTGGGACGTGTTCTACAACTCTTGGTGGTAACCCGCCGCCAGCAGCGCCTCTCGGGCTGGTTCAAGCCCAACTCCCAAAACCCATTCTTCAACGCGGCAACGCAGCCGTGCTGACGGAGCCTTGCCTGGAGAATCCTCATGCAGCCCAAGTCCAACGTTCTGCCGTTCAACGCAGCAACCCGCTCCAAGCGCCTCGTAGCGGCTAAACCCACCCGGCTCACCTCCGTTTGCTACAAGGCAAGCGACAAGGCCCACACGAGCGTCGATTGGTATACCCCGCCTGCCATCGTCAGGGCGCTGGGGGGAAGGCGCGGCTTTGACCTCGATCCTTGCACGCCCGAAGACCCGTCGCGGCTGCCCGCACCCACGGCCAGCCGGATGATCCCGCCGAGCCAGGACGGCTTGGCTACGCCGTGGCCCAAGCAGGCATTCGTGTGGATGAATCCGCCTTACGGAAAAGGGATTGAGAAGTGGTTGAGCAAGCTGGCCAACCACCCCGGCGGCGGTATCGCCCTGGTGCCGGTCAACATGGAGACGGGATGGATGCACGACTGCGTGCTTTCCCACCCCAACGCGACGGCGATCCTGTTCACCCGTGGGAGGCTGAGGTTTGTGCGTCCCGACGGAACCACCGGCACGGCAGCGCCGTCGGGATCGTTGGTGGTGACTTACGGCAAGCGCGCCGCCGATCACCTTCAGCAAGCGCAGGCGAGCGGTGCGTTGCACGGGAAGTTCTTTGCCATCCAGCGGGTAGGGCAGGTGGCCACGGCGAACCAGGAGAGCTCCAATGGCTGATCGCTGGAACGTTGTTGTCTTGGGCCGCGCGACGGCCGAATTGGAAATCCGAATCGACGCGGACTCAGAGGCGGCAGCCTTGGAGATTCTGAACTCGATGGGAGTGGCTGACATTCATGCCGGTGGCTGGCGTACCGAGTTGGAGGAGATCTACGGCTTTGTGGAGGTCATCAGCCCCGATGGTTCCGAACGCGAAGATCTCAACTGGCCTTGTCCAACCATGCGCCACCACCTCAACTATTAGGAGGAGCCGATGGGAACTTACGAATTCGTCGTCCGGGGTGACTACTTGGTGAGCAAGGTGATTGAGGTCTTTGCCCAGACCCAGTCCGAGGCAATGGAGGCATTCGCGCGACTGTCCTTGGCGGAGTTGGATGCCATCGATTGGCACCATGGCGCCCTTACGATTGAAGAACACGTGGTGGTGACGGAGGTGGAAAGCGGGAGGGAGTTTCAGCATCCGTTCTTGACCGATCGCAAGCGCGAGCAACTGGAGTGTTTGGCCGAAAATGAGTAGGAACTTCCGGCTGCTGGTCTTCCACTAGCCAGCAGCGATCGAAGGCCAGCAGGAAGACCAGTAGTGCAAGGTCGTTGAATCCCAAGGGATTTCTGCGACTAAAAGTGCGCTGCTGGCTTGCTGGCTTTCGATTCAACTCCCCTGTGCAAATGCGTCCAAATCGCATGGAAAGTGTTGGTATCTCAAATTTCAAAACCGATTCTTTTTTGACCCAGCAGACCAGCGGAACGGTTTTCTATGAATGCAAAGCTTTTGGAATCAAGGGTTTGTAGCTGCTGGTCTTCCTGCTGGTCTTCTCTTTCTGCTGGCTAATGGAAGACCAGCAGGGAAGGGAAAGCCAGCAGAACAGGGCTTCCGGAAAAAGTGCGAGAGATTCCGCAGTTTTCGTGTTTAGTCAAAAACCGTGGGTTGCGGAAAGCTCCTGGAGTGGTTGAGTGGAAGTGTCCCCCATGTGGGACACACCAAACCTTTCACCTTCGGAGTTGCCACCGTGAACGCCGCCACCCATCCCTCGTCGCCGCCGACTTACAGCATCCGCGCCAGCGTGAAAAAGCACGTTCGGATCAAACGCCCCTTGGCCGAACGCCTTCGTCTCGCCGCGGCCGAAAACGAGATGACAGAGAGCGAGTTCATTCGCCGCGCCTTGGAAACCGCTCTCCCGCGCGCTGCCTGAGCAAGCCTGTCCCCCCACAACGACAAACCCCCACCGGCCAGGGCGAGGGTTTGAGAGGAGCCAACAACAATGTCTACAACCAATGTGTCCCCAAAAGGGAAGGCTGTCAACCCGACGACGGAAGAGCCAAGCAACATCGTGCCATTCGAAGCGTCGCGTTTCCTGGGTGCGGAAGCCTCCGCCCGCAAGGTCAACCTGGAGGCAGAGGAGCACAAGCAGCTCTACCGCCACTCGGTTGATCGAGAGGGCCAGCGCAAGCCACCGTCGCTCCCCATCCTGTTTGCCCGCCGCACCACCGAATGCGTCGATCGCTTGTGGGCGTGCCAAGCCACCAGCGGCACCGGCGAGATCGTACACCATTGGAACGGTACCTACTGGCAAGCGATCAGCGACGCGGAAGGTGTGGGTGTGGCATCCGATTGGATCGACCGCAACGCCGATTTCGCGGGCAGCCCCAAGCTCGCCAAGGACTGCTGGGACATGGCTTCCCTTCGGCTGCGCCAGAAAAACCCCATGCCAGCCCAAGCCAAGCGGGCCATCGTGCCGGTGGCAGACGGCTACGTGGAAATCCTTCCCGGCGGTTTCCATGTGCTCGCTCCTGATCCCGCCTTGGGCATGACCCACGCGGTCAGGGTGGCCTGTGGTGGCAGGCAGGGCCATGCATACAAGCCCCAGCCTTTGCCGGCTGACTCGCGATTCGCCAAGTTCCTCCGCCAAGCCCACGACGACCCGCGCGTCATCGACCTGCTCCAGGAGCAGTGCGGCATGACCCTGTTGCCGGGTGTCTACAGCCAGGCCGCCTGGTGGCACGGCGTCGCAGGTTCTGGCAAATCCACCCTGGCGGAAATCGTGGAAGCGATGCACCGTCAGGTGGCCCGCTGCAACCTTGAAACTTTGGGCGACCGCTTCAGCCTGGAACCCATGATTGGCGCCAGCCTGATCCTGGTGGACGAAGTGGAGTGCGAGAAGTGGGCCGAAGGTCGGTTCAAGACGATGGTCTCTGGCAATGGCATTGGCATCGACCGGAAGAACCAGAAGCAGCTGGCGAGCTACCATTCCACGGCCAAGTGGATCATCACGTCCAATTCGGCCCCCTTCATCCGCGACAAGAGCAACGGGGTGTGGCGCCGCCTCACCGTCGTGCACTGGAAGAAGGCGGTACCGGTCAACCAGCACGACCCTGATCTGGTCAAGAACATCCTGGCAGAGGAAGGCCAGCTTGTGCTGGACTGGATGCTCGAAGGCGCCCGACGCATCGTGGCCCGTGGTAGGGCGTTGTCCGACACCGACGCCGACATGCCCGAAGCCGTGCGCGCAGCGAAGCTGGCCGCCCGCCATGGCAGCGACCAGGTCATGGCTTGGGCTCAAGCCGAGCGCGTGGTGCGCATTGAGACGGATGAGTGCACGCTTTCCATGCGGCAGGTCTACGAGAACTACAAAAACTGGGGCTACCGACAAGGGCTGGCGGACATCGATCTCCTCACCGGTCGCCAGTTCTGGCGAGGCTTGAAAGAGATGGGCCTGGACGACGGCGCCCGCTCGAACCGTCGCATCAATGGCAAACAGGAAGAATGCGTGCGCCTGCGAATCAACGGAGCAGCCACCGTCGGCGAGGCCTGTGGCGATCTGCCGTTGAGATCATCGGCGACCGTGACAGCACTGCGCGTGGCGCAGGAGCGCTCTCAGTCTTTGGAGCCTTGGGAAACCGATGTGACGCCCACCCTCGAACAGCAAGGGGCTCGGCAGGAAGAGATGGAGCGTCGATTCGACCGCTTGAGCGCTCAGCAGCAGGCGGCTGAGATGGGAGCTCTCCATGCCGATGCGTTGAGGGAGGAGGCAGGGCGCACCAGAGCCAAGGCAATCCAACTCCAGCTGCAGGAACGTATCAATGAACTGGAGATTCGTGCGCTGTTCGGTGAGCCGTTGGCGGGCCGAGAAAGCAGCGAAACCCAAGGTGGCGGAAAGGTGGGAGATGGGGATGCGCGCCAACGGCGGTCGTAAAGGCGGGGCCAAATCCGTGTTCCCATCTTCCGTATCAGCTCTAGCCAATGGATTGGTCGGTGACGCTAACGGTCCAGCCCGGACTTGCCAAATCCGTATCCTGTCGCATGCTGAAACCATGACCCCTTCCGATGCCTTTGTAGACGACAGCATGGACCGCCAGGACTCCCTGGCGGCGTCCCCCCGTTTCACCGTGCAACGAACCCCCGAGGGCATCCGCGTGCAGCTCCAGGAGGGCGACGGGGGCCCCGGCACCGCTTTGACCATCGAACGGGCCTTGGCTTTGCTGGAGAACCTGTTGGAGCAGGGACGCGCCGTCACCATTCACGATTGAAGTTTCCAGCCTAACCCCCTTGGCGTTGCCGACAGGCGCCTTTCCTTGCCTTCCAGGAGAGCCTGCCCGTGTCCGATGCCACCCCCAACGAAAGCTTCCTTCAGCGTCATTCCCGCGACGTCGTCGAGCGCTTGATCCGCCAGATGGAGGAGGGCACCGGTCCCTTTCTCAAACCCTGGGACGCCCGCGTGGACCTCGGGTTGCCCATGAACCCCACGACTGGCAAGAGCTACCGGGGCGGAAACCTGCTCCACCTGTGGGCCCTTCAGAGCGCCTGGGACACCCAGGACAACCGGTGGATGACTTACAAGCAAGCCGCGGCCGTGGGCGCTCAGGTGCGCAAGGGCGAGAAGGCCAGCGTGATTGAGTATTGGGATTGGTCGCGGGTGGAGGAGGCCAAGAAGAGCGGGGACCCCGACCTCATCGCCAAGGCCCACCCCAAGGTCTTCTTCCCACGCGTGTTCAACGCGATGCAGATCGATGGGTTGCCGGCACTGGTCCTGCCAGCCGCGCGCCCAGAGCCCGACATTCACCAGGCCTGCGAAGCGGTGCTGAGAGACAGCGGAGCCGAGATCCACCACGACGGGGGCAACCAAGCGTTCTACCGTCCGATGACCGACAGCATCCACTTGCCCCAGCGCAACACCTTTCACTCGGCCAGCGGCTACTACGCCACCGCGTTGCACGAACTGGGCCACTGGACCGGCTTTCCCACCCGCCTCAACCGCGATCAGAAAGGGGCTTTTGGGAGCATCGACTACGCCAAGGAAGAACTGGTCGCGGAGGTGTCATCCATGCTGATGGGCGAACGCCTGGGCATTGGCCACGATCCCACCCAGCACGCGGCTTACGTGAAGTCGTGGATCCAAATCCTCCGGGACGATCCCCGGGAGCTCTTCCGAGCCGCGGCGGCGGCCGAGCGGGTGGTGGAGTTCCTGAGGGTGCCCGAGTTGGTTCGAGAGCCGCTCCAGAAGGTTGAGCAGCAGCGGCAGTCCGTGGCGGCCAATCTGCATGAGATCGAAAAACATGCCGCCAACGACCGGTCTCGATCGCGCTTCAAGGCAAGAGGGGCGCGCCTGAACTTGGCAGTTTGATTCGTGAACAAGCGACTGAACGCGCACCCGCCTGTCGGGAGGCAGCAGGGTGCGCGACAGTGGCTGACAAATTCTGGTTATTTATTCTTCGACAGCACGTCCATGCGCAGGAGCATCTGCTTGAGAACGTCGATGACGGAAACCTCGTCAGCATCCTTGGCCGGAGCCAGGGCAAGTGCCCAGTTGCGGACCGATGGGCTCAAGTCCTCTCCCAGTTCCACCACCAAGTCCTGAAGGTCGTCTAACGGCAGATAGGCCGTCGCAGCCAAGATATCATCGAGCTTTCCCGACAGGTCTTCTTCGTGTGCCTTCCGAAGTTCTCTCGCGGTGGCTCCGCGCTTTCTAAGCTCGGCGGCGTGCTCCACCTTGATCTCTTCAATCTTTGCTTTCGCTGATTTGCTCTTCTTGCGAACGGCGCCGCGAACAATGTCACGCACCAGCTTGGCGTCGTGCGTGTCTGTAAGGCTGGCAATGAGTGTGTCACTTTTAACGCGTGCCGGTCGGTAGACGCGGACCTTGCTGACCTCATCCCCCAGCACTCGCTGCGTCCACTTTTCCATCGTCTCCTTTGCCTTCTTTTGACCGGTTAGAGGCGACGGAACGTTCTTGAGGCGTGGTTTACCTTCGAAGTCCACCAGCAGGCCATAAGTCTTGAGGATGCGGTGGCTGTAGGTTGTGTCGGACATCCAATTTCCCCCTGTGAGTGATCCTGCAATTTTGCCAGTTCCGTAGACGGTTTGGCAGGTTGAGGGAGAGCGTTCCCACATCATCACAGGTTGAATGTCGATCAGGAACATTGCACGACAGGAGAGCTTGCCGGTTTCAGATTCCTTGCCAGACGCGGAGGGGCGAGAGAGAAAGGGGAAGAAATGGCCAGTCTGATCTACGTGCAGTAACAGAAATTCCGATCCGTGTGCTATCGAGCATGCGCGAACCCATCGTGCATCCCAACGTGTAGGCGCGGACTGCACCGCACTCCGCCGGCTGCTAGCCCTGCATGAACGGCCTCAGTGCGCTCGGGTTTGAGCGTCACGCCGCACTCTGGCTGCGCCAGCGGGGCATTGAGGTCAACGTGGCCTTTTGGTCCAAGGGCTTGAGCCACAAGTTGGTAAGAGCGGCCACCAAGGTTGCTAGCTTGGATGGCCACTTGCAGACATTGACGAAGCCTGCGCGACGTAGAGGGAAACCGCTTGTGGCAGTGGGCCAGGCAGAGCGGTTACTTCTTGGATGCCATGCGCTGGTAGAGCTTGTAGACGCCGAACATCGCCGCACCACCCGCAATTGGTGCAGCCGCGACCACCCCCAGTCCAGCAAGCATGCCACCGCCCACAACGCTCCCGACGGTTGCCAAGCCGGAGGTCACGGCGGCTGCACCGGCGGTCCCGGCCGCTGCACCACTGGTTACGCCGAGGATCGCAGAAGTTGCGCCAGCGACGGCTCCGCCGCCGGTCGAAATCGCGGCACCTGCGGCCGATGAACTCTTCTTCCTTGCCATACATTTCCCTGTTGGTTTTGAGTTGTGGGCAGAATCATCGCCTGAGCATCAATCTCTGTCCATATGCTTCATTTTGTCGCTTTTCCGTCAATTTAATGACGCGGACTGCAGTCTGTGTAACCGCGCTCCGAAGCCCCCCCCCTTGCGCATTCCCAGAATCGATCTATGCATAGGTGAACCTACTCACGAAATGGAGGTGCACCTTGAAACCCATCGTTCTGGCCCTTGCATTGGCGTTGTCTGCTCCGGCCGCCTTTGCCGCCGATTCCACCTCCGCTCGCCGTTACGGTTCGTCCGAGGCCCTATCCGTCCAGGACGCCCGACTGGGCGAGGTCCTGATGGTTCGCACGGTTCAACTGACGTCCGACCAGCGTCTGAACGCCGGCTCCGCCATCGGGGCGGCCGTTGGTTATGGGGCTGCTAACCAGGTCAAGAACCGGGAATACCGCAATGCAGCCCGGGTGACCGGTGGCGTCATCGGTGCGGCTGCCGGAACCGCGGTTCAAAAGGGCCTCAGCGGCCGGCGTGCGGTGGAGATCTACGTGCGCGATCTGTCCGATCGCCGCCAGCGCGTCCTCGCGGTGGTCCAAGACGCCGATGTGGATGTGCGCGAAGGTGATCGGGTCTTCTTGGTGGGGAAGGGTAAGAAGACCCGGGTGGTGCCGCTTGATGCTTCGCCGGTGCGCATTGGCGATTATTCGTGCGGAAGCCCTTGTGCCATTGGCATCAATGCCCGGTCGGACAACAACAGCGCTCGCGTGCGCGTGGGGCCGTAAGGATGCACAAAAGCGAACACGTTGGTGGAGGCGTGTATTGCGAAGGCACGGCTTGCGGGCTTCTGGTTGAGCTCATGAAGCGGCCATCCGTTGCCCACCGCCGCTCCGAAGTCGCCCGGATGGTCCGAGAGGGACACGGCCGCGCCGCCATCGCCCAAGCCCTGGGCGTTCCATCGCCCGTGGTGAGCGCCGATCTGGCCCACCTGGGGTTGCGTCAAAAGCCCCGGCGCCCACTGGCTGACCAACACGCTCTGGTGGTGCGCCTCCTGGAGCAGGGGAACAACGGCCCTGCAATTGCCAAGCGCCTGGGCGTGACCCGACAGGCAGTCCACGCTTACCTGCAGGCCCATGGCCTGCTCCCAACCCAGAGGAGGATCCCATGACCGTTATTCTGGTGGTCGTGCTGTTTGAGCTCGCCATGTTTGCGATCACCTTCGGAATCGCGTGGCTGTGCGCGTCCAAAGCCCGCAGCGCACGCAGGGGCTGGGAGGCGTTCCAAGCCGGCCAAGAGGACGCCCCATCCGTGGTTGCGTTGATGTGGCATTTGGCCGTGTTCTACGCGTGCTTGGCACTGCTGGCTTACCAGCTACAGCACGTGGTGAGCCAAGTCTGGTTGGATCCTTCCAACCTATACCTGTCATCCACGCTGGCTCTTGTCGTTTATTCGATCGCATGCGGGCTGCTTCACGGCAGCGGGCTGGCGCGGAGGCGGGCATGAGAACGAGTCACGGTCGGTTGCGCCCAGACCCCGTCGACGCCCGCCCACGCCACGATGGGCTGTTCCAAGGCGAAGACACAGGCGAAGAGATTCACGAAGAGCGTGACCCGTTGCTTCAAGCGCTTTACACCGAATCGCTCCATGCCCGCGGGGACGTGGACGCTGTCGATCGCTTGCTGGATGCCCACCGGGAGGCGTTTGGGGAGCCCGAGCAAGTCGCCTATGCCCGTCAGCAAGACGAACGCCATGATCGGACGTTGCCATTGCCGAGCGGTGGCCTGCCGTTGAGGCCGTCCACGGAGCGCTACCTAGAGGAGCATCGGTCATGGAACCCGCCGACCGCCAAAGAGGCCGCCATCGCACGTTCCAGGGGTCCCACCATGGTGCTCGAAGGGAAGGCATGGCGCGCTGAAGACGACGTTGCCGAGGTTACGGTGGAGGCTCCCAAGGACGACCCGTGGCAGCGGATGCGTTGAGTTCGTGTCTCAGCTGGAGAGACAGTTGGGCACCATCATTGCTGCTAGGAACACGGTGTTCCCTTCGGCTATCCTGCCCAGGGTATCCATCACTGGTATTGCTAACAACAGGGGGCGTTATGGCAAGCGTGACAGTAAGGACGCGGGATGAGCTGGAAGCGGCCAAGAATGCAAAGGCGCAGCAGATTGTGGTTGTGGGCAAGTTGGCAGACGACCTGAAGAAGACGCGCAAGTTCGCCAAGCTTGGTGCCGTCGGTGTTGCAGCAATCGTTGCTGCAGTTGGGCTCGCTCCAGTAACGGCTGGGCTCAGCACGCTCAGCCTGGGGGCGGTCGCGACAGTCACTGGAGTCGAGATCATCGGCATCATCACCGCCGCAAGCCTTGGTCTCTCTTTGATCCTCGCAATCTACAAAGGCTACGATGTGGAATACGAGGCTGGCGGAAAGGTCATTTTCAAGCGCAAGGAAGGAAAGTGATGCCCGGCTTCGTTCCAGGGGCGCCTTACCTTTTTGTTTGCGAGAAGTGCAGTCATCACTTTCAGCGGAAGATCAACTTGGGGCTCTTCTGTCCGGCATGCAAGTCGCTGTCCGTGAAGCCTCGTTTGGTCTGTAAGTAGTGCTCGTTGGCCGCCATAAAGTTGGCGGCCACTT
The DNA here is from genome assembly GCF_029842145.1 of Stenotrophomonas sp. GD03794. NCBI lineage: Bacteria > Pseudomonadati > Pseudomonadota > Gammaproteobacteria > Lysobacterales > Lysobacteraceae > Stenotrophomonas > Stenotrophomonas sp. GD03794. The sequence goes on along the minus strand of NZ_JAOCFV010000015.1, from coordinate 68,144 downwards.
CCAATGACCGGTCGAATCGGGTTTAACATCGCGGTCTCAGGTGCCCCGTAACCCTTTTGCTTCAAAGCGCTCCAGTATCGCCGTCACGGCTTCTGCGGCACGGTCCGGTGACGCATCTATGCGTTCCAAGCCCGTCATGGCGACGGGCAACGGCGCATTCGGATCGGTCGTGGCCACCACGGCCAGGACTCTTCCTCGGATGGTGTCTTCCACCGTGGTCCATTCGTCGGCGAGACGCTGGGGTTTATCGGTGAGAAGGACCACCATGACGGGGCCGGGTGTCAGCAGGCGGTTGGAGCGTCCCCGAAGTGCTGCGCTGTTGTGGACATGGATGGCCCGGCGGTGCCCATCTTCGGTCAGTTGGACCAGGACGCTGTGGCAGCTCGGCGCGCCCATCTCGTTGCAAACGATGTGGATGCGACCCTTGGCCCATTCCTGAAAGCCCACTGAGGAGGGCGCCAACTCATCGCTGGTAAAACAAGCCTCCACGAACCGTCGGCCTGCGAGGCTCAGTCCTTTCTCTTCGATCAGGCCCCAGCGTTCAAAGGTCTGGCGATTGATGCTGCTTTTCGACTGCAGTCCAAGGAATTCTTTTGGGTCCAGGTTACCCCCGCCGGTGCCAGGAAACACGTGGTGACGCTCGGTGATTAAAGCGCGTCGCAGAAGATCGACCTGGCCAAACGACAGGTCGCTCAGCGCCTTAATGAAGTGGCGCTTGAGATGGCCTGCGGTTTTGCCGGTAGCGATTGAACAGGCAAGGCGGCCATAGACGGTGGCCTTCTCGGCCTCGATGTCCATCTCCAATGCCCGCAGCATGGCCAGAAAATCTTCCGAGGTCATGGCCTCCGCGTTCTCGGGGAACACCTGACCCTCAAGCGCGGCACGGGTGAACTCCCGGTAGCGCTCCTCAGTGCGCTTGGCAAGCCAGGCGGCGATGAATTTTGGGCCCTTCGAAAGAAGGGCGAACGGACCGGAGATTTCCTCCAGGGGGGCAAGGTCAGGGTAGTCCATCGGGGTCTCGTGACGGTTTGCGGGTCCAGGTAGCTCATCCTCAAGCCTTCAAGCCCGTTCTTCAATCCTCCGGTTGAATTCCCCATTGGCAACGCGCGTGAGCTCGAACAGGTTGAGCGCTGGGAGCGCTGCAAGGCTAGTCTGCGCGCGAAGGTCGAGCATCCGTTCCGGGTGATCAAGCGGCAGTTCGGCTACACCAAGGTGCGCTATCTCGGCTTGATCAAGAACACGGCACAGGTGCTCACCCTGTTCGCGCTGTCCAACCTGTGGATGGTGCGCCGGAAGCTGTTGGCGGCACAGGGGTAACTCCGTCTTGAGGTGCCCGCAAGGGCACTTCGAGAGCGGAAAACATGGCAGTCCGCCGCGTCTGAAGGCCCAGGATGACTCCGGCGCTGAAAACCCACGACTCAGTGTGAATTGATCAGACCATCCCTATTTCTACTTTTGGCCGCTGCTAAAAATGGGGGGATTACCCGACGAGCTCCGCCAGGCCGCTTTTGACGAGCATTGGGACGACGAGACAAATTAAGATGAGTGGAAGGAGGACGCCCGCATCGACAGCGGCAAGACTACGAGGCCTTCCTGACGGCCGCGACCGAGTATCCGCTCCACTTCGCTGTTGCATGCGGCGATGCAGAATGGGCCGGTGACCTGCTCAAGGCTGGACGCACGCCTCAGGATCCCGATTTAGAAGGAACAACGCCCACGGATCTTCTGGGGCGGCCAGGTAATGATCAATCCGATCAGGTCATTCGTGCCCACAACCGATCCAAGCTTTTTGACGAGCTCCTTCCCGCTGCCAATGCTTGGAAGCCACCGGAAGGCGGATTTGGGGCCGACGCCAAACGTCAAGTCGGTGCGGCCATGAAAGCCCAGGGTGAGGAAAGGGAAGCCAGAAGCCTCGAATCCGACAACGGTTTTGACATGGAAAAAGAAAGGCGGCAAGAGCCGTCTTCTTCTATTTAATTCCCTTGCGAGGTTCTGATTTTCTGCTAATGGTGGGAGGTCAAAATACTATTGTGGAGGTGTGGGTTGAATATTTCGAATCTCAAAGACGTTCTTCTGAAGCAAATCGGGCTTACCAAAATCCCCGCTGATGTGAACGCAAGGGATGAAGATTGGCTGGATCAAACGCCACTTCATGATGCGCATCACCCGCGCGAAGTTCGGAGGCTGTTGGATGCTGGGGCTGACATCGAAGCGAGGGATGGCCTTGGAAATACGCCGCTTCATTCTGTGACAAGCGAGGGAGCCGTGATTGAACTGATCAAGGCCGGGGCAGACATCAATGCGCAGAATAACCAAGGGGAAACACCGCTTTTTAACGCGAGAGGGCAAGGGGATGCCAGGGCGTTGATTGCGGCCGGGGCAGACATTCATGCGCGCGATAACCGAGGGAAAACGCCCCTTTTCGGAGCGAGCGAAGGGGCTTTAAGGGAGCTCGTGAAGGCTGGCGCTGACATCAACGCTCGCGACACCCAAGGGAACACCCCGTTGTTTGGCGCACACAACGACAGTCTCAAAGCGTTGCTGAAGGCGGGAGCGGATGTCAGCGCGAGGAATAATGAAGGGCAAACCCCTCTCTTCCGAGCAACCGGGCAGACGGAGGCCCGCGCCTTGATTGCGGCCGGGGCAGACATCCTAGCCCGGGATAACCGAGGGCGAACCCCTCTCTTCGAGGCGAACACGGGCGCGCTTAAGGAACTTCTGAAAGCAGGCCTTGATCCCGCGGCGAGCGATGACCAGGGGAATCAACCGCTGCATATAGCCAGGGACCCCGAGGCGGTGGCCTTGCTCACCCGTGCAGGCGCAGACGTCATTGCACGGCGAATGGACGGCCAGGCGCCGATCCACCGTGCGATTTTTCCAGAGACGATTGAAGCGCTCGCCAAGGCAGGGGCGGATATGAACGCCCAAGACAACAACGGGAATACCTCTCTTCATGCGGGCCGCGATGCCACTGTCTGGAGTGCGCTGATTGAGGCGGGCGCAGATCCCCACATCCAAAACCAAAAGGGCGAAGCGCCGATCAACAGCGGCAAGCCATTTTTCAACGACTTGCGGGCTCAAGAGAGGGCCAAGCTCCTGGTCAGCCTGCTCCCGCCCGCCAACGCTTGGAAGCCACCGGAAGGCGGGTTTGGGGCCGATGCCAAACGCCAGGTTGGTGCGGCCATGAAGGCCCACGGGCAGGACAGCCAAACCCAGGAAGCCCCTCGCTTGCGAGCGCGCTTCTAAGCCCAAGGGAAAGGCGGCGAAAGCCGCCTTTTTCTTTTCTAGATCCCGTTGCGCAAACCAAACCTTTTGTTATGGGTAGTGCAACCCATTCATGAAAGGAGGCCTCATGCGCGTCTTGGTTCTTTCTCTGGCCCTTGTCGGCCTGCTCCCACTGACCGCCTCCGCCGCAGACACCACGCCCGCCCGTGGCTAATCCCGCGCCGGTGGAGAAAGCAAGTGAAGCGAGCCAACGACATTCGGGCCCAATACCAGCTGGCCATGGACGATGAGGGCATCCTCTTGGCCGCCTCGCACATCTTGGAGCGTCGCCTGCAGCGCCACGAGGCCATCACCGACCCCTCCAGTGCCAGCAACTACCTCACTGCCCGCTGCGCGCACCTGGATCACGAAGTGTTTGGCACGGTGTTCCTGGACGCCCGCCACCGCATCCTTGCCACCGAGCACCTCTTTCAAGGCACCATCGATGGGTGCGAAGTCCATCCCCGCATCGTCGCCAAGAAGGCGTTGGACCACAACGCCGCCGCGGTCATCTTCTTTCACAACCACCCCAGCGGAAACCCCGAGCCCAGCGTTGCCGACCGCGCCATCACCGACCGCCTCAAGCAGGCCCTTGCCCTTTTCGACATTCGAGTGCTGGATCACCTTGTGATCGCGGGCACCTCGCACGTGTCGATGGCTTCACGAGGGTGGGTGTGACCACCCCCTTTAAAGCAAAGACCTGCGGCGGAAGCCGCCGCCGACCGCTGCGCGCCGGCATCCAAAAGAGCAGGAGCGTGGATGGAAAGCAAAATCGCCTTTGGCGCGCAAAGGGGTGAGGTGAAAAATTGCGGCCTTCGCTTCGCACTTTTTGCTTTTAGTCAAAGATTTGTCCACGCCACCAGTGGACAAAATCATATGTCGATCTACCTTGAAGTCATGGGTAGGCAATGCCGCCGACCAAAACAAGAGGTGTCACATGAGCACGACCGTCGCATCCAACGAATTCACGATGATCCAACTAGGGATGAACCCAGATTTGTTGGAAGACTATGCAGAGGTTTCACTGGAGCCCGTGAGCTTTGAAGAAGAAGGCAGCCTCGGATGGGCGACCACGTGGAGCGCAGTTCATGCCGTGAAGCTGCACAACGGCGGGAAGATCCACGTCAATGGCCGATCCTTCCAAGTCACGCGAGCCAAGCCTAGTTACAAGCATTTGCTCAAGTGCTGGCAAGAAGAGCAGCGGAGGCGAAACGAAATTGCTCAATGGAGAGCAGCAAGGGCGGAAAAATATCGCTCGTTGGGATATTTAGAGTGATTGGCGGGGACGCGGCCACCGGGATGGGTAATGGGTCCCTCCGGATGAACGGACATTGGGGAGACGGAGAGCTCGGAAAGAGTGAGAGGGCGACCGTGCTTCATGGCATCCATTTCATCAGTCCCTCGGTGGGTGGCCCGCTGTTCAATACGGTGTGGCTTCCCACGCTTGCCGACTTGCGGGCGCTGCTCGCTGACGCCGAGCTCTGCAAGGCAGCCGAAATCGAGGTGAACGCGTATATTGAGACGTGCGTTGATCCGTTGCCCCCTGAGCTCGACGAGGTCATTTACCAGCCATCGATAAGAGAGATTTCGAGCCTGCCGGATGATTGCGGGATCGGCGTGGGCGTTTTTGTTACTGGCGCTTTTGCGTTCGTCCTTCAGCGCATGATTCAGGAGGCAATGGCTCAGCACCGGGCGCGTGAGCTGGATCGGGTATGGGAACAGTCAGCCACCGCAGGTGGCAAACGTCCCAGGCTCTGACGGCTGGCTCAATGCCCCCCCCCCCTTGCGCGTTTTCAGATTCGAGGTATCGGTAAGGGGATGGCCCATTAAGGGCTACTCATCCCCATTCAATCCCTCTCAAGGAGACGATACCCATGACACGCAAGACCTTCCTTCGCGCCCTGCTGCCCATCGCCCTGGCCTCGCTGGCGGTGCCCGCCTTCGCCGCCGACACCACCGCAGACCTGACGATTCAGGGCACCCTGACCAACACCTGCAACCTGTCCGTTTCTCCGGTCACGGACATGGATTGGTCGGGCACTTCTGACAACTCCACCCGAACCTCTGCGTTGAGCATCGTGTGCAACCAGGGAACCACTTACTCCATTTCCCCAGGACAGGGACAGAACTTCGGAGCGTTGGCGGGTTACGAGACCTACCGCGCCGTGAGCAACGGTTCGGGTGCCTTCATTCCGTATGGGTTGTTCAAGGACATTCCCGGCACCCAGGCATGGGGCGATGATGCCGATGCGTTCGCGGGCACGGGTAACGGTGCTGTGCAAACCCACGAATTCGCGTTGAAGTTCTTCGCCCTCAAGCAGGCCGTGGGTGGCAACTACACCGATACGGTCACCGTTACCGCCACTTACAACTGATTACAACTGATCCCCATCGGTTGTCCCGAAGCCCCCGGTTCGCGCTGGGGGCTTTTTGTTGTCGAAAAGATGAGTAGGTATGGGTTGACGTAATAGCATTCTGATCTAGCTTGAAAGGAGACCCCCAAAGGAGATCCCATGACCCATTCCCAACGCTCCCTGGCCGCGGTCGCTGCGTCCTTGCTGTCCTTTTCGGTGTCCGCCGGTTCCATCTCCGTGGGCCCCACCACCCTGATGGCCGATACCTCGGCCAAGCACGTCGCCGTGACGCTGCACAACAGCGGCGACGCGTCGGTGCGTTACCAGGTGAAAGCCGTGGGGTGGGATCAGGCCACAGGGCAGAACGTGTTTTCACCCACCACGGAGATCGTGGGGGCGCCCACCTTTGTGAACGTCCCGCCCCAATCCAAGCGCACCGTTCGGTTGATGCGGGTGGGCGCGCTGGGCGAGCGGCGCTACTACCGCGTGCTGCTGATGCAGCTCAAAGACCCCAACGCCCAGGGCGTCCAGTTGCTGGTCAACCAGGACTTGCCCGTGGCCTTTGAAGCCGCCAACGCGCCCGTCCCCAAGGTGACCGTCCAAGCGGTGCCCAATGGATACCGCTTGACGAATCACGGCCAGACCGCCGCCCGCGTTTCGTCCATCGGCCCGGCCGGTGGCAAGCCGTGGCGCGAGGGTGCATTGGGCTGGACGCTGCCGGGGGCTTCGATGACCTACGAGACCCAACCCGGCCAGCGCGCTGAAAACCTTTCAATCACCGTCAACGGCCAGCCCGTCACCGTCCCTGTGGGGCGGTGATCCATGCGTGGCCGGGCCCTGGCCTTGGTGTTGCTGGCTGCATCGTCGGCCAGCGCAGCGGTGCCCGACGGCGTGGCGCCCGCGTTCCTGGTGCCGGTCATCGGCGGCAAGGCCAAGGCGGATCCGCTCACGTTCTGGCAGCGAGACGGCCAATGGTTCGCCGACCCGGCCACGTGGCGTGAGGTCGGGCTCCAACTTCCCGCGGGTCAAACGGAGCCGATGAGTGCCCAAGCGTTGGGTGTGGGCTTTGTTGTGGACGAGGCCACCGCGACGGTCGCCCTGGATCTGCCGGCCGATCGGCTCAAGGCCCAACGCGTGGCCCGTGATCGCACCGAGCGCGGGCCCATCGCGCCGCCCGCTCCCGGGGTGCTGGTGAACTACAGCGTGGCAGGCATGGTGTCCGAGCAACAGCAGGCGCTCTCGCTGGGCCACGAGGTCCGCAAGGCGGGGCGTTGGGGCGTGATCAGCACCAGCGGGCAGGTCAACACCGACACGGCCGGCACCGGCTACGTTCGCGGCGTGACGCGCTGGCAGAAAGATGATCCCAACCGCTTGGTGACTTACCAGGCAGGCGATGTGTTCGCTGGTCCGTCGTCCTCGCTGGTCAACTTGGGCGGGGTGCGCGTGGCCAAGGACCCGCGGGCGTTGGACCCGTTGACGCCCACGTATCCGGTCCCGGTGCTCGGCGGCGTGGCGCTCGATCCGGCGACGGTCGAAGTCCTGGCCAACCGCGCCCGCGTGCTGCAAGGCCGGGTGGGGAAAGGGCCGTTCACCGCCGATGGCGGCGCCTTGGGCACCGGAGCACAGCAAACCCAAGTGGTCGTGCGAGACCCTTACGGCCGCGAAACGGTGGTGAGCGATCAGCGCTTCTACGTCGCCCCCACGTTGCTCCGCAAAGGGCTCACCACCTGGGAGGTCGCGGCAGGCCGGGTGCGCCAAGGAGAGAGCGATTACGGGACGTTGGGCGCGACCGGGTCGGTGGCTTGGGGCCTCAACGACCGGTGGACCCTGCGCGGCAACGCCCAAACCTCATCGGACGGGAAGGCCAACGTGGCGGTGGGGGCCACGACGGTGCTTGGCACCTACGGCACGTTGGATCTGGAATTGGGCACTTCCACGCGAGGCGGCCAACGGCAGGCCGTGGCCTACGACTACCGCGGCCCGAGGTTTGGCGTGCGCCTGGAGCACGAGCGCCAGCAGGACTATTGGCGCCTGCGCGCCCCCGGTGCGGTGGAGGTGGAGCAGCGCACCCGGGGTTCGGTGTTCTGGCGGCCCACGCCCCAGTGGTCCCTTCGGGCCAGCTATTCGGACGTGCGCACGCCGCGCTTTCGCACCGCTTACGCCGACGCCGGACTGACCTGGCGTGGCAACGGGCACACCGTGGCCGTCTCCGCCTTGCGGGATCTGGAGCGCAAGGAAACCCGGGTGGAGGTGGGCTACAGCTACGATTTCGGCCGGGGCAAGGGCGTGAGCGTTAGGGCCCGGCAAGCCCCGGATGCCACGGCCTGGGCCGTCCAAGGACGCGCCCGCCCCACGGTCTTTGGAACCCCGGTGGGCTTGTCCTTGTCGGTAGACGAGGGAGCGGCTGGCCAGACGGCCCGGGCCAACGCCAACTGGACCACCCGGGCAGGGTGGGCTCAGATCAACGCCGAGCACGGGCCCAGCAGCACTTGGACTTCCGGTTCGATGGCCGGTGCCGTCCACCTGGATCGCCAGGGCGTGACGTTCCTGGGTCCGGCCGAATCCTTCGCCGTGGTGGACGTGCCCGGCCAAGCCGGGGTGCCGGTGAGGGTGGGTGGCCGCTTGGTGGGGAAGACCAACGCCCAGGGCCGCCTGGTGGTGGGCGAGGTGACCCCGATGGTCCCCACCGAAGTCCGAGTGGACGATCGGGCCTTGCCGCTGGGCACCCAGTTGGCCGAGATCGAGCAAACCGCCACCGCGGGCCGCCAAGCTGGCATGCACCTCACCTTCCCAGTCCTGACCGAGACCGCACGAACCTTCCGCCTCACGGGCTCGGCCATCGAAGCGGGCACGGTGGCCAAGACAGCGAACGAGACCACCCAGGTGGGCTACGACGGCGTGCTCTACCTGGAGCAGCCGCGCTCCGGCCTGACGGTGGAGGTGGAAGGGGTCTGCAAGGCCCAGCTGCCTGCGGACCTTGGGGCTGCGCAAACGGTGGCTGAGGTGGCTTGCCGGTGAGTGGGAAAAGCGCTGTCTGCGCAGTGCGAGTTGGATGGCACAGATGGTCCCCTAGCGCCTTCGTTGCAGCTCAACGGTTTGCGGGTCCTACATCCATGCGCGGAGGGGCTAACTTGCTGATTGTATTGGTCGAGGCGAAAATGGCGAAGGGGATGAGTTGCGACCTTTCGGAGGCGCAACGGCTGTGCGGCGGCGCAGCCCATGAGACGGAGTTCGGGTATGTTCCGAAGCGTCGTCCTAGGGCTTTTTCAGCGCATAGGCTTCCCATGGCCCTAAGGCCATTTTTGCGGCTGGTCCGCGATCGAAGAACACAAGGTAATCAGATGAAATACGAAGAGCTGTCCAGGGCAGCGCTCATCAAGCTGCTGCAAGAGCACGATGCCGAACGCGCTGAAGCAGGGAGAGATGGCATCGTCTTGAACTACAGTGGGCGCACAGCTCCTTGGCAGATCGTTCGTCAGGTCAAGCCTCGGATGTTTGACTTCAACAAGCGCGCTTCCGTGGGCAGCGCTGAGGAGGAGTGCGTTAACGAACTCTGGGATGGCGAGAATCTCGCCACCATGGTCACGCTTTACAAGTATCGTGGCCAAGTAGATCTGGTGCTGACGGACCCGCCATACAACACCGGCGAGGACTTCCGTTACAACGACAAGTGGGACAAAGATCCCAACGACCCGGATATGGGCGATTTGGTGGCCAAAGACGATGGTTCGCGCCACAGCAAGTGGCTGCGATTCATGACGCCTCGTCTTTGGATGATGCGAGAAATGCTCAAGCCTGGTGGCGTCATCGCCATCTGTATCGATCATCGAGAACTCTACAGGCTGGGGATGCTGATGGATGAGATTTTCCACGAGGAGAATCGCATTGGCATCATCAATTGGCAGAAGAGCTACTCTCCAAAGAATAATGTTGGCAAGAAGTCCCATGTGTCCACTTCCACAGAGTATGTGTTGGTGTATGCCAAGGATATTGATCGCGCCAAGACCACCTTGATGGAGCGCAGCGAATCAATGAACTCGCGCTATGGTTCCCCCGACGGGGACCCCGAGTTGTGGACACCTGGTGACCTGACGGGGCGTGGAGCGGACACTCACTGGGGGCAGGTGTATGCAGTTCAATCGCCTTTTACAGGCGAATTGATGTCTCCATCGGAGGGGCGGTGCTGGGCGCTCGAAAGGTCGAAGCTTAAGGCGCTGCTTGAGCAATGGGGTTGTGAATACCGGAACGAGGACCAACACGATGGCCGAGCTCCAGCTCTGGTCATCAAGGGGTCTTTGAGCGCAGCAAAGAAAGCCGCTGAAAAAGTGCTCAAGGCTGGGAACTGGCCCCGCGGATATTGGCGCGACCAAGGAAAGGGCCATTTCCGTGCGAAGGTCTACCTCAATGAGGTCAAGAAGGGCGTTGTGCCAATGACCTACTGGGCAGATGAGTCATTCGACGCCATCGATGATCTGGGTAGCACGTCTTGGGACCATGAGCAGAGCGGGCATAGCCAGAGCGGGCTGAAGGAGCTCGGTGCTGTCGTTGGGAAAGATCACGGATTCACGACCGTAAAGCCGCTCAAACTGTTCAAAAAAATTATTCAAATCTGGTGTCGAAAGGATGGAATCGTATTGGATCCGTTCGCTGGGTCCGGGACAACGGGGCACGCGGTTTTGGAGCTGAATAAAGAGGTGGCTGCCACTCGTCGCTTCATCATGATTGAGCAGGGGAACGACGAGAAAGGGGATCACTACGCCAAGACCTTGACGGCTGACCGCATTAAGCGCGCCATCACGGGGAAGTGGAAGTCAGGTGAGCGGGAGGGCTTGGGCGGAGGCTTTCGATACTTCTCTCTCAAACGAGAGAAAGTGGATGCCAACGCAGTGAATGCTCTCGCTCGCGAAGAGATGATGGACCTGCTGTTGGTCAGCTACTGGGATCGCAATGACAAGGCCAAGTCCTATCTTCGGAGATTGGCTGCCGGGGATCATAAGCACCTGTTTGCTGTGAACAGCCGCAACGAGGGCTTCTTCTTGGTGTGGAGCGCTCCTGACCAACCTTCGGCGCTGACGCGGGCCGTATTCAAGGAAATCGCGCAGGAAGCAAAGGGAGCTGGCTTGGCGGGGCGTTATCACGTCTACGCTGCACTGGCGCCTTACACCGGCAGCGACATTGAGTTCTATCAAATTCCGGACAAGGTGTTGGAGCACATTGGCTTCAACGCCCGTGCAGACGCTTACAACAACGATGGTGGCATGGATGCAGATTGAGCTCAAACCCTTCCAGGTGCGTGCAGCCCAGCAGATCGCTGGGCGATACGCTTTTTTTGCTGGACACCCCTACAGGCCGACCTACAAGGGCAAGCTCCCGCGTCCGTTTTATCAGGCGCTGTCCGCCATCACGGGCGCCGGTAAGACACCGGTGCTGGCCGAGGCCGTCACGTTGATGCGCATGCACATGGGCGTTGAGCCCATCGTGTTCTGGATGAGCAAAGCCAAGTCGGTTGTCCAGCAGACCTATACAAATTTTTCCGGTGGCGGAAAGTATGCCGAGATCGTTGACGATTTCCGTGTCATCCGGGCGGCACAGCTGGAACCCAACCTGATCTCGGATGGGAGTTCTCCCCTCATCGTGATGGCCACGACCGGGCTGTTCAACAACAAAGAGCAGGCCGATGGCGCGCTGAACATCTACAAGAAGGATCAAGACCTGTTCGGTGACCAATCGCCCTGGGAGCGATTGATCGCCCGTGATGCCGGTGGGGTTCGGCGGCCGTTGATCATCGTCTACGATGAAGGTCACAATCTGTCCGAACAGCAGACCCAGATCTTGGCCGAACTGGAGCCGGAGGCCTACCTCTTGGCCAGCGCGACGCTCAAGCTGCCCTTGAACTTTGCTAAAACCGTGCTGGCTCCCCAGGAAAGCTGGGTCGATGAGGCGGGCGAGGATGAAGCCAGTCTTGAGCGTTTTGCGCTGTTGGCAGCGGTTGACGGGAAGGGCGCTGCCGACGCCACTGCATTTGCCATCACCGCGGTGGACAGCAACGCGGTCATCAAGGCTGAGCTGATCAAGACTTCCATTCAGTTCGACGGCACCACCGCGCCGATGGAACGTTGCTTGGACGATCTCCATGATCGGCTCCAACTGATTGAGCAGGAAATTCAGGGTCGGGCGCTGGGGTTCACACCGAAGGCCATCTATGTGTGCAAGACCAACATCACCGACGACGGTGATAAGGACGATCACACCAAGCCCTTTGAACACCGCAATGCTCCGCCGATCCGCATCTGGCGCTATCTGGTTGAGCAGAAGAAGGTGGACCCGGCCAAGGTGGCCATTTACGCCGACCTGAAATTCGCCGATGGCAACAAGCCCGACGCAGTGAATTTGTTCTCGAAGGGCGAGAGCGATTTTGACGAATTTCAGGCCGGCGACTTTCAGCACATCATTTTCAACCAAGGTTTGCAGGAAGGTTGGGACGATCCTGCTTGCTACCTTGGCTACATCGATAAGTCGATGGGTTCTCAGATCAAGGTTGAGCAGATCATTGGCCGCGTTCTGCGCCAATTCGACGCCAAGCATTACGATTCACCGTTGCTCAACAGCGCCCATTTCTTCTTGCGTGTGGACAAGAAGAACGTGTTCACCGAATCGATCGAGGCCGTGCGGGCCAAGCTCCAAGAATCTGGAGCAGCCATTGAGATCGTTCATACCTATGGCGGTGGGGAGGGCGGTTCAGAAGATCTCGGCCCCAAAGAGGGGGTTTCAGTGCTCCTTCATCAGGTCCATGCGGACGCCGACGACGCAGTGGGTGCCATTGCCCAGTTGGTAGCGCAGTTCCCCACCTTTAAGGAAGGAGAGATCGATACTCAGGGCGACGCACACAGCAAGACCGAGACGGTGGACATCTCTGACTTGGCCAAGGAGATCGGCCACGACTGGACGGCCAGTGGGCACGCGAACCGGGTGCGCCTGCGTTGGCTGGTGAGCAACGCCATCCGTGGGCGCTCTAGGGCCGCATTGGCCGTGGTAGACCTAAAGGCTTCCAAGTTTGACGTGAGGGTGGAAGCCGGTAGCAACGCCGCAGCTGCAGCTGACACCCTGGCTAGGGAGATCGTGTCCACCTACTACCAGCTGACCTCGCTGGTGTATGAATCTGAGCTGGAGTTCACGTTCTCGACCATGCGCGTGCCGAAGAAGGCGCAGGCCTTCGAGAACGGCCTCTATCCGCGATACGCAGGCCTCAACAAGTTTGAAGCCCCGTTCGCCGCCGCCTTGGACAAGGCCGGACACACATGGCACCGGAACCCGAGCAATGGGGGCTTCCGTATTCCGCTGTTGTCGGAGGGGGACAGTGCCTCCTTCTCACCGGACTTCCTAGTCTGGAAGGGCAAGTATGTGTTCTGCCTGGACACCAAGGGCTCGCACCTGCTCACCGATGCCGTGGCTCGCAAGCTGTTCGATATCCAAGATGAGGGGGCGACCAAACTGTTGACCCGCTTTATTTCCGAGGGCAAGCAAACCGCGATCGGTGGCAAGGCAACAAAGGATGGCTACACCGTATGGAAGATGAAGAACGGGTCGCCCACTCCGATCCATGTGTCTAATCTCGATCAAGCCGTGAAGGAATGTTTGAAGGCTTGACAGACTGACTCTAGACATCTCCCGTGGCTAGGGAATGCTGTCTCACATTGGAGAATGCTGGATGAGTGAAGCGGATCTCGTATGCGAAAGCGTCGAGTGGGTGAGGTGCGAACTGCGTGACCTCATGGGTAAGCAAAAGAAGGAACGTCCGTGGCTAAAGTGCCCCAATGAGCGGGAGTGGGCCATTGCCAAGCTCTGGGACCCGGACATGTCTGACACGGAGTGGGCATACGTTCTTAAGCTCCTGCGCCCGATCATTGCCGAACGACAGCGCCGGCGCATCTTGGAGGTGATCGGCGGTGCCGCAGCGAATCCAAAAAAGAAGCCTCGTCGGAAAATGTAGACCCTGCATGCGGCCGTTGTTTCCTGCTCCGGCGATCTGAAAGATGAAGATGGCAGCCAAATTCAACCAAATTCTCATCGTGGATTCCCTCCCGGAAGGCCAACTCAACACCGCAGCCCGCCTGTTCGCGGATGCCCAAGACTGGGCGCGGGTGATCGGCGACGTTCCTCACATCGCCAGCGTTCGTGTTCCTTCCAGCGGGGCTTTTCTCGATCTGTTGGCCCAGCTTGCTCAGCAAGCATCCAGGGAGCCCTACGTGCCGTTGCTTCACATCGAGTGCCACGGTGGAGAGGGCGGGCTGGAGTTCGCTGACGGGTCTTGGTTGACGTGGGATGACATGAAGCCGGCGTTCGTAAACCTCAACGTGGCCACGCGCTTGAACCTCATCACGGTGGTGGCCGCATGCCATGGGGGCGCCATCGCCAATTTTGTTCGTGCTGAGCATCGGGCGCCGTTCTGGGCATTCTTGGCCCCCAAACGGCAGCTATCGGCAGGAGATCTGGAAACAGCGCTGTCTGCGTTCTATCAAGCCCTGCTGATGACCCGGTCCTCGGAGCGGGCCATGAGTGCCCTTCGGGCAACGCAAGCTGGCGACGAGTTCTGGCAGTTGAGCGCGCAGACCATCTACCGCTTGATTGTCGAAGGCTACGCGGAACACCACCTTACGGACGAGGCCGTGGGACAGCAGGCCGAGCGTCTCCGGGCCCACGCTGCGGAACATGGCGCTGTTTGGACGCAGGCGCAAATCGAGGCCATGATCCGTGACCCAGGAATCTTTGAAGGGTTCCGCCGGGAGTTCTTCATGATCGACCTGTATCCGGAACACGAAGAGCGTTTTCCGCCCGTCGCGCTCTAGTCACCCCCTCGATTCTCCAGTGTCTACGTCCGTCCCCCGGAGGCGGCATATCCCTTCACGGGCCCAATCCCGACCTGAGCGTCCCATGGTTCAGCAGGCGAAGCAGGCACTCGGCCACGTCCAGTGCGGCGGCGGCCCACTCGTCATCATCGCCCAAATGCGGCTCTTCCTTCCCCCCGTGGAAGAGGTTGTTGCGCACGCGGCGTGCCGCTTCGAGCAATGCACCGGCATTGGATTGCTGAAGGGGCAGGCGCTGGAAGACAGCGTGGTTGAGGCCGTTGATCACCGCCACCTCCTGGACCATCGGGCGATCACGTGGAGGTGTGAGGATTTGCTCGTGCGTGCTGTCCGACACCCGATCGAAGAAGAGTGAATCGTCCAGCCGTGACACCGCTTCATCCACCGCGGGCCAGTTCACCTGGGCCATTCGGTAGGGACCGGCGCGAAGAAAGCCTGGATCGTTCTTGAGGCGAAACTCCAACTGCGCGAACGCCCGCAGCAGGTCGAACGCGAGGGGATCAGAGACGGGCATGGGCGCCTTCAAGGTCGGTGGAGGACGTGGGCTTTTGAATCTGTCGGCCAGAGGCCGCAGATTCTGAGTTTAGCCGTCCCGAAGCACTGGACACCGCGCCGCTCTCTGTTTGCATGGGGGAGAAGGAATACAAACGTATTCCATGGGAGATGGGTATGGGATTCGAAGGAAGCGGGCTTCTTTCTCGAAAGGACGTCCTCCTCTACACCCTAACGGCCCCTATCTGGCTTCCTCGAAATTGGGTTGTGGGCAAGGTCCGGCGATGGCGGGACGACTTGCGGACGCCGCCGATCATTAGGTTGCTTGAAAGCTGGGAACGCGAACCTGCTCTGGATGCCTTGAGGCATTTGATCGCAGAAGGCGCCGACGTGAACGCTCGGCGCAAGGAAGATCAGGAGACTCCGCTGCTCATGGCTGCGAGGCGTGGATGGGTCGAGGCCTGCCGCGTGCTGTGTGCAGCGGGGGCTGATCCGAATTCTCAACGGCACGATGGGTGGGTGGCTCTCTACTCGGCTGATCTCTACAGACATGTTCCATTGCTCACTGTGTTGCTCGAAGCTGGGGCAGACCCGGATGCCTTGGCAAGCACTGGGTCGCCAGAGATCAGAAATGGCATCGACGAATGGAAGGCGAAGCGGGCCGCCGCACATTTGAAAGTATCCCTCCCTGGCACTGAGGAGCCCGTTCGGACGAGCAAGCCGCGGCTATGAGGCTGATCCCATGAACCTGCAACTCACATGCATCTGCCGGGAGGACGTGTTCGCCGATGGGTTTTCCTTCGCAGAACTGCTGGACGCGCCCTTGGCTGCGTTGCGCTGGGGTGGTGCGTGGTTGACCCAGTTGAAGCCCGGTGGGCCGGTGACCGAGGACGCCATGCGGCGCTTTGCTATGGGCCAGGAGCTCGATGGGCAACAGCGGTTGTGGGAAGGCGAAGACCACCACACCTGTGCGGCGGGCTACCGAGTCTCGTTGCGCCTGCCCAAAGGGTTCGCGGCGTTACTGGACACCGACAGCGAGGAGAGGGCACGACTACAGGCTGCCCACCGCCACGCCGTTGACCATGCGCTGTCGTCCCTGCCGTTCCAGCGTGATCACCGGGTGCTCTTCGTTGCATCCGATCGGTTGGAGGATGACTGGACGCACCACTGGTTGTTCGCCATCGCATGCGCACCGAACGGAAAGTGGGAACGGCTTGCGCTGAGCTTGCGGTTGGCGGCCAGCGAGGACGCTTACACCCACGCCATGGGTGCCTTCATGGAAGCGTTGCTGGAGACCAAACGATTGGAGCGCTTCTTCCGCCCAGCCCCCGTGGGCCGACCGAGGCAGAGGCTGTGACGCTGACGTCCAAGCCTCCCTTGACGGCCGTGCTGCCGAAAGTGTCCCTTTCTTCAACCTTGCGCCAGGCATTGGCCGCACGCGCTAGAGCAGCCGGGGTGAGCGAGAGCGAAGCCGTGCGCCAATGGCTCACCGCCTACCTGGCGCGCCCCCAGCTGCTGCGCTCTCCCGTTGCCGGCCCCAGGGACGACCGCCTGCCGCCTATCCGGGCTTCCCGAGACCTGGCCGACCGCGTCCGCCGCGAGGCGCAGCGGCAGCACGTGAGCGTGGCGGAACTCATCCGTCGGGTGGTTGCGTTCCACGCGTTCTGAGGCGCAACTTGGCCACGCTCGGCGGGTGCCACTTGCCCTTCGCCAAGCGTTTCTGCACGAACGCGCGGTAAGCCTCGGGGGAGGGCGGCGATTTGCGTTTGTGCCGGCGTGTGTTGCAGAGCCAGCAGGCGGCAGCGATGTTGCCTACCACGTCCTTGCCGCCTTCTTGTTGGGCGACCAGGTGCTCGGCGGTGCAGCGGAGCGGCGTGGCCGTTTTGGCGCGCAGGCCGAACGGCTTTAGTTCATCGGGAGAGGCGTTCCACATCGGCACGCTGCAATAGCAGCACCGGCCCTTCTGGGCGAGGAAAGCCTCGGTTCTCAACCGTTGGAGTTTGGGCATACTTAGATCTCAAAAGACAGGAAAAACCATCCCGTCGTCGCTTGTGCGATCGAATCGGGAACCTGTTGCCTTGAGCTAAGCAGGCAATACGCCGGGGGCATTTCCCCTCGCGGCAAGGGAGTTATCGCGCCCCAGGGCGGTGGGTGTCAAGATGGGCCATGACCACCTTTGACCAAACCAATGATCTGCTCGACGCCTCGGTAACGTTGTGTCCGGTTCCGGCCAGCGGGGAGGAGACCGATGCCTGAGGGCGGAGCAGCACCGGACGCATGGCCCGTTTGGTTGAAAGAGCCGCGCGTGCAGCGGGCAATGGAGTGGGCCGACCACGTGCGGCGTTGGAACGAGGAGCAACTCTATGGATTGGTCCTACATGGGCCGGAGCCAGACCACATGGCGGTCGTGGCTTTCGCGGTGGTGCACGAGCACCAATCGTCAGCCATGCTCCTGGTCAAACATGGGCTGTTGGGCTCTGCGACGGCATTGATGCGGCCTGCCTTTGAGGCGTTCGTGCGCGGGCTGTGGCTGCAATGGGCCGATGACCAAGAGCTGGCGCGGTTCCAGAAGGGCCATGACACTGCAACCCCAGAGAAGATGATCCGCAGGGTGGCCCAGCGTTCCGGTGAAAAGCGTTACGCGGATTTGTTGGATACCTGGGAGCAGTCTCAAAAGACGATGCACGGCTACGTCCACCATGGCTACCAGTCCCTGATCCGTCGTTCCGGCGTCATCGACACGTCCCCTGACGAGGTGGTGGACCTGTTGGGATTCAGCGCGTCCATGGCGCTCCATGCTTCTCTCGAAACCGTGGAACTCGCCGGAAAGCGGGTGCCAGAGGAAGAAGTGGCTACCCGGCCGCAGTGGGTTGCGGAGAAGCAACTCGAGATCGTCACCATGCTGCGCGACATGGGCCTGGTTCAGGTGTTGGGTGACGCGGCGCCTGCCCCACCGACCTTTGACTGTGGCGGGAAGGCGTAGGGCAGGAGTGTTCAGCGCGCAAAAACTTGCGGGAATTCGTCGCAGTTTTTGAGTGGAGAAGTGGGGTTCCCCTTTACAGGCCCCGAAAACGTGGTTTCCTAAAACTGTAGCGCTTGTCCATGAATGGGGTGGTGCTGCACAAGGAAGGCCGGCAAAGCCGGCCTGGTGGATTAAACCTTCATGAATTTGTGAGTAAATCGTGAAGGAGCTTGATTTCTCGGATCGTTTTCTTGATCCCGAAGCATCTTTGCTGCAAGAGCGGCAACTCATGTAGCAGCCAACGGAAGCTTCAACGCTGTGAGAGGTGAAACTCTCACAGCGTTTTCATTTGCAGAGAAGGGCTGGCCCGGCGCCCGGTCGGGTGGTCATGCGAGGGGCGATGGGCTATAACCGTTGGATTCCCGAACGGAGCGCTCCTTTGGCCCTGACCACCCTGAAATCCCTCAACGCCGAAATCAAACAGCTCGAAGCCCAGAAGAAGCTGGTCGAGAAGCGCGACGGTGAGGTTCCCAAAGCCCTGGCGGTCCTCCAGAAGTATGCGAAGGTCTTGAGTCTGGCCCAGCGGCGGCAGGTGGCCAAGCTCATCGGAGAAACGATCGACGCCAAGCCGGCGCGTGCCGCCAAGGCTGCCGCAGGTCCCCTCAAGGGGCGCAAGCTTGGCAAGGTGGCGCCGAAGTATCGCCTCCCAACCGGTGAGACGTGGGCTGGTCGGGGTTTGGCCCCCAAGGCCTTCACCGCATGGGCCAAGTCCGCCGAGGGCAAGGCGTGGGCTCAGGCCAACCCCGGAGCGAAGTTCCCCCCGGCTGGTGGCACGGTGAGGAAGGCACGCGCTAAGGTTGCCAAGAAGGCGGGCAAGCCGGTGACGAAGGTCGCCCAGAAGGCCGTCAAGAAACTTGCGAAGAAAGCCGTCGTCAAGAAGGGCAGCAAGAAGGCCTGATCATGCGCGGCCTGTTCCCCAAGAAGAAGAGCCGGCTCTCGCCCCAAGGCAAGGCCATTGCGGCCGCCCACGTGCTGCTGGACAGTGCCGAGGGCCGATTGGACGAGAAGGCCGCCGGCAGGCGCTTGCGCGAGGAAGTGGGCCTTCAATGGTCCTACCTGACCTGCATCCAATGCCTGTCAGGGCAAGAAGCCTTGGCGGCCATTGAATCGCTGCCCAAAGGGTGGCAGGACAACGGGCGCACCCAGGTGCACCTGTTGGGGGCTGCCGTCATGGCGGCGCACACGGGAGCCAACCTGCGTTCGGACGGCAGCTCGCTATGCGCCAGCTACTTGCGATCGCCACACGACTTTCACGCCACTGTCACGCGGTTGTGGTGATCTCACCCCAAGCGAACAGGAGATTGCTGAGCGCCAATGGCCCGGGCGCCTTGACTTGCTGCCAACCCGCGGGCCTGTAGGATCCCATCATGGAGCTACTTTTGCCTCTTGCTATGGTTATCTTGGCCTGCGCAACTGGTCTGGCGCTGCTCCAACTTGTAATCGCGCTCTTCAAGGCGCTGTCCTGCCGGGAATGGTTGCGCCGCAGGAGAGCGAAATGATACGTTCGTTTCGCCACGCCTGCCAGAGGACTCGCGCTTGGCACAGCCCCACAGCGACATCGATTTGGGCCGGAGTCCGCTATTCGTTGACGGGCGACACCGGCTATTTCAGGTCGCACGTGGATGGCGTTTGTCTCGCGTGCACCGGGGGGGGATGAATCGGCGGAGCAATGAGCGCTTCGGCTGAGCCTGGCGGGCCGCCAAAGGATTTAAGCCCTACACAGCCCGCTCGGTTTGTTTCGCTTACAGATCGGCCGTTTGTGGTGCGGTGAGCCCATCTACCCGGACGGCCGAAATGAAGGGCGGCGCGCAGGCGTTGCCCTCACCTCTGCCGCTGTCGGATACTGATCCTGTCCATCGTTCGTAGCTCGCAATTCGCGCCGCCCACGGAGCCACAAGAGGGGCGAATCGATCAATCAGGCCAACAACGAGCAGCCCGATGATACGTAGCAAGCTTGCTCACAGACGCGTTCTCGCCGAGGGCGGACCGATTCTGGTGTGGTTGACCTCGTTTAAAGATCATTACGTATTTACCGCCAGTGGCATCGGATTGTCTGGAAAATACGGTGTGGCGCTACGGCAGGACACGAAAGCAAGTCGGAGAGCCCTCGAAGCGCGCTTTGCGGGGTCGAAGTTTCACGAAGTGTTCGTGAGCGATGTGCCAGCTTCGGTGATCAGTGTCAACCGGTCTCTGACGTCGGCTGGGCCGCGAGACGGGATATTCTTCCTCTGCAACACAGAGGTCGTCCAAGCCGCGGTTCTCGCGCACCTCGGGGCCGTGATCCCTAGCGAGGTCATCGCTCTTGCAGCCAACTTGAGTCGGGGACGGGGCTAGCCATGGTGCACTCTTAAAGGTTCAGGAATAGCGCAACTGAAAACTGAAATTCAAGCTGGCCTGCGTTTTGTACACAGCTGATCCACGTTGGCCGGCTTGCACTGGTGCCGAGTGAAAGGTAGCCCGTAATGTCTAAGTGTGCGGTGGTGTTCGTAAGCGCGGCTGTGGAAGAGATCGGTGAGGAGCGCTTGCCCGAAGTCATGCGTGCAGGCCGAGAGTTCAATGCCAAGTGCGGCTCGCGTGCAGTTGTATGCTTCGACGGCAGCAGGTTTTTAACATATTTGGAAGGCACAGCGAGTGCGGTGGCTGCGAGCTCCGTTTACACCCAGTCCTTCACCCTGCATACCGAAATCGTTGAGCTGGCGCGGGGATCCATCCAGCAGTTGCGGTTCCCTGCGCATGCATTGCTCTTCCTGCGGATTTCAGAAGCCGAGCTCAAAGCACTGATGAGGTCGAACTGGGTGAATTTCTCCCAACGCTTCGGAGGGAAATTCATCCCAGAAACGGGGATGGAGCGGCTTGCCGCATTGGTCGGCAATCGTCTCGATGACGTTCCGCAGTGATGGGTAACGGATTTCCTCTGTAGGCCGCCCGATTCACGTTGCACAGTGGAAGCAGGGGAGTTATGAATTTGAGGCATTCGACAGGGGCATGCCATGCGGTTGGAATTTACTCACAGCCACATCTACCCAGGGGCCACCGCGTCCCTGACAGGCGAGCAGGCTGAACTGGGCGAGAGAGCCACCTGCTTGGTCGAGCTCAGTGACGGCGTGGTCCTCTCGACCAGCTGTCTGATTCAAGGGGGGGAGATCATGCTATTCATGCCGGACTACCTGACCGCCCGTGGGGCAAAGATTCCGGCGAAGGACTGGGTGCTGCGGAAGGATCTGGAAACAGGCGCCTGGAAGGCAAAATCAAAGGTTGCCGTGTAGCACTTGTTGCTCTTCCCGACCCGTCAGGTTGTTGGGTCTGAAGCAATCTTAGGAGCGTGTCATGCCAAACCGTGCGGTGGTTTTTGTGAGTGAGGCCAGCCCCTACCTTAGCCTTGGGCGGCTGGTTGAGTTGATAGCCGACGCGGAGCGGTTCAACAGACAGGCCGGCGTGACCGGGGTGACCTTGTACGACGGGGCCCGGTTCCTGTCCTACCTGGAGGGTCCACCGGATGGCCTTCGCGTTGCCTACGCCAGGGCATCCGAAGCGCGCAGCCACCTGAACTTCATCGAGTTGGCACGCGGGCGTGTCTCGCAACGTCGGCTGCCGCGGTGGCCTATGCGGCTGTTTTTGGCCAAGGAGGGCCAGCTGCAGAGCATCGCGATGGCAGACTGGGCCAGCTTCTCTCAGCGGGGCGATGCGGACGCAATGAATGCAACGGCGATGGATCTCCTTGTGCGCTTCACGGGAGGGCCGTCTGCCTCAGTCTACGTGGGGCCCCTCTCGAAACCACTCAGCGAAGGGGAGGCGAAATGAACATCGTGGCGACTGGTCTGTCACCCGGCGGAAGGATGCTGGGAGCTCCTCTCGCGCTCCCGATGAAGCGTTGGCAAAGCTGAGCAGATTCCGTCTGCCGAAAGCAGAAGTCGTCCCAACTAGCTTGAACCAGCTGCTGACCGTGTGGAAAATTTGACCCGACCTTGTGGAACGGCAATCCACATGAACGTTCTCTTCGTGGACATTGAAACCTCCATCTGTGAGGTGGTTGGAGTCGAACTAAGAGAGCTCGGCTATGACGTCGAATGCTTGGAATTCAGCTCAGGAGCCTTGCGCGCAGCGCAAGCGGGGCACGTCGACGTCGTCATTCTGGATGTGCCCGCCAGCCCTGACGCCCGGCGCAGTGCATACAAGTTGGCAGACGAACTTCGGCGCGATGGCATCGCTGTCTTCTTTACCTCCACGCTTCATCCGAACGATGTGATCAGCCGGCACCGGGATCGGGGTGTTTTGTCCAAGCCCTACGGCGTCAAACAGATCGCTTCCTGGATCGAGGCGCTTGGCAAAGATTGCAGAGGCGAACCGGCAGGCGCGCACGTGCGCTAGCTGACTGGCAACATGCATCCGCCCTTTGGAGTGCATTGGACCGCAAGCCTTCCTCTTTACAGTGGATACGCTGGAAGCGAACGTCGCTGCTGCCCATCAATGCGCGCTACTTGCATCATCAGAAGCACTGTCGTTCAGCACCGTCACTTTCAAGACGGCGACCAGATCGTTGTCCTGCAGACAGCGTTCAAGAACTGGCTCCTGAATACGTCGTTCGCCATTGGATTTCCCGACTCCAGCAATCGGCCGCTTTCTGATCGAGCGGAGCAGGCCAAGCGCGCTGTTGGCCACGGCGAGCGAGATCAAAGGCCACAGTTACCAGGAGGCCTTCGTCAGGTCTCCTTTCGCCGCGCTTATCTCCATTCATAGCGCGTTGAGTGCTTCAAGCCACGGCGACGCCGTGTTCTTCCTGTGCGCCGAAGAAGCCACGTCGGAAGCATCTCCAAAAAACTGATGCTGGCATTCGCCATAACGACCAGCATGACCTTGGCGTTGGGCATCTTCACTATTGTCCGCGCGTCACATTCGAAGCAGGAGTTGTCCAGGATTGAGTCCGTCTGGGCGCCTGGCAGCTATGCCATCGGAGAGATGCGTGCGCAGTTCGGCGATCTCCGCATCTACGAAACCTCCCAGGTCAGCGAAGCCACTTCCGCTGAGGCCGTCAAGCAATACGAACAGCGGATCGTGGCGGGCAAGGCCAAGATCAACGAGCTGGTGAAGCAATACCTGCGGTCCTTCGCCGATGGCGAAGATGCCGCGTTGTTCAAGCCGGTCAGCGCTGCGTTGAGCGATTACTTTGTCATCCACGATCAGCTTCACGCTGCGCTCCTCGCTGGCGATGCCGAGGCCGCGCAGACGATCTCGGTGACAGAATCCAGGGCAAAGCGCGTGGCGCTGTTCGACGCCATGGAGAAAGTCAGCGAATACAACCTTCGCGGCATGAAGGCTGAACTCGCAACCAACGCAGCAAGCCTCAACAACCTGATGTCGATCACAGGCTTGGTCTTGGCGGTGCTGTACTTGGTCGCAAGCGTGCTGGGGTGGGCGATCAGCCGTTCGGTCACCCGGCCCATTGGTGAGGCGTTGCCCGCTATCCGCAGCGTGGCCAATGGCGACCTCAACGTGCGAACCGACTACCAGAGCCGCGATGAGGCGCGCCAGATGCTGCTCTCCCTCCGTCAAATGGTTGCCACCTTGGAGCGTTTTTCGAACGACACCAAGGTCATGGTCAAGCTTCACGAGGCCGAAGACATCTCGCACCGGATTCCGGAGGACCTGCCCGGTGTCTACGGCGAGCTGGCCAAGGGCATGAACACAATGGTGTTCGAGCACCTTGAGGCCATCCTGGATGCCATCCAAGTGCTCAACGAGTATGCGGCCGGTGACCTGCGGCGTGACGCGCGACGCCTGCCCGGCTCCCGGGCGTGCTCCACGAATCGATGGACGCTGCCAAAGCAAGTCTGCTGGCGATCAACACGGAGATCAAGCGGTTGGCAGTGTCGGCTGCCGACGGCGACTTCTCCGCCCGCGGTAACACGTCTGCGTTCCAGCACGACTTTGAATTGATGGTTTCGGACCTCAACCGTCTGATGGAGACAGCTGACCACAGCCTCAGCGCCGTCTCCACCTTGCTTCAGGCCATTGCCTCTGGCGACTTGACCCACCGCATGGAAGGCGACTTCCGCGGCGTCTTTGCGACGATGAGCGAAGACGCTAACGCGACCGTGGCTCAGCTGACCGATATCGTCTCCCGCATCCAGCAGGCATCCACGGCAATCAATACCGCGTCGACGGAAATTGCCGCGGGCAATGGCGACTTGTCGCGACGCACCGAACAACAAGCGGCCAACTTGGAAGAGACGGCGGCGTCCATGGAGGAGCTTACCTCCACCGTGCGCCAAAACGCCGAGCATGCACGCCAGGCCAGCGAGTTGGCCAGAGTGGGGCCTCGCGCGTGGCCGGGCAGGGCGGTGGAGTGGTCGGGAAAGTAGTGGAGACGATGGGGGGTATCGAAGCCTCGTCGCGCCGCATCGGGGACATCATCTCCGTGATCGATGGCATTGCTTTCCAGACCAACATCCTCGCACTCAATGCGGCCGTGGAGGCGGCTCGAGCCGGGGACCAGGGTCGAGGGTTCGCCGTGGTGGCCTCCGAGGTGCGCACGTTGGCACAGTGCTCTGCCTCTGCAGCCAAGGAGATCAAGGGGCTAATCGAGGACTCTGTGGCCAAGGTCGCTCAAGGATCGGCGCTGGTTGACCAGGCTGGCCAGACGATGTCTGAGATTGTCAGCTCGGTTGAGCGCGTGTCCAACGTCATTGGTGAGATATCTGCCGCCTCTCAGGAGCAGGCGTCGGGCATCGAGCAAGTGAACCAGGCTGTTTCTCAGATGGACGAAACGACCCAGCAGAACGCCGCGTTGGTGGAAGAAGCGACCGCCGCTGCCCGATCCATGGAAGACCAGTCGGTACAGCTGGCAACCGCCGTCGCGGTCTTCAAGGTGAATGAACGCGCGCAGGGAAAGACGCCAGCCACGGCCAGTGCAAGCTTGACCAAGCCAGGTGCTGTGGACGGCTCCCGCCTTTCTCAAACCGCCTACGCGGGCAAGCCAACCCCGCCGAAGGCATTGCCAGCTCGTCCCGCACGGCAGGTATCTGCGGACGCAGCGCACTGGCAGGAGTTCTAACCGCCCTTCCAAGGCCAGTGCGAACGCATGGTCGCTCGCAGGGCATGGTTGACCGAAGTTGCCGCTGAAGTCACCGTGGGTGAGGCCGCCTGGATGGCGGCCTCAGACCCGCAAGCGCGCCGAAAGCTCGGCGCCTTGCGCCGTGAGGCGGCGAGGCGGCAATGGCATTGGCCGAGGTTACGGCCGCCCGATGGCCGCTCCGCTTTGGCAGTTCAGCGGCTCGGAGACGGGGGAATGCCAGCCAATGGTTCCCTCAGGATGCCCAGCCATGGCTCGACGATCTCCTCGAACGCGAAGACATGGTCCCGGTGCTGGTCCATCCCTTGGAGGTAGTGCCGAATGCTGCGCTCAAACTCGTCTGCGACGTTGGCGTTGCCGGCGTTCGTGCGAAGCAGGAGCACTGTGGCCGCTTCCAGCGCCGCAACACGTATATGCATGCGATTCATTGCTTCTTGAAGACGCAAAAATGCGTCCCTGACCTCGTCGTTCACCAAGCCCTCCGCGAGCAGGCACATCAACACAGAAGAGGATCAGTGGCTGCTGCTTGAGCCCGGGATCGTCAGGCGAGCACGGTTGGCGGCGATCAAAAGGGCATTGCCAGTTCGCTCCGCTTGCGTCGGAGTCATCGTCGAGCCGCACATGGTCGAGTCACCGGCCGCGTTGCGAACTTGGTAAAGCCCGAGTGCAACCACTGCTGTTTCGGCGTCAATGCCGACTTCAAACCTGTCCAGTGGGAACCACGTTGCTCCGTCGAATTTCTCCATCGAGCGCCTCATGCACGGAATCGCGGTGTCAGCCAGAGATTACCGCAAAGCGTGGAACTTGGAACGCGCGCGAATCGGTTGCAACTGAAAGCGGCAGCACCGTGCAGCATTGGGCAATCAACCTGAATCGATCTCCAGCCGTTGCTGAATGGATAGGGCACGACCAGGGTCAATGACGGCGACGCGTTTGCCGTTTCCCAGCTGCACGCCCTGCGGGCAGAGCTCAGCGAATCGGTCGCTGTGAGCGGCAGGCTCGGCACGCCAGGCAGACAGGCTCTCGATGACCAAGACTTCGTCCACTGCAAGGGCGAACAGCTGAACCGCGGATTGAACCAACAGCATTGCTGGACAACCCGTCCCGACTGCATCGCCTCCGGTGATCAAGCCCAGATCAACCACAGGGACGTCTTGCCCTCTGATCGAGACTACAAACTGGCGGTCCCGGGTTCGGGTCAGCGTCTCTGGTCCGCGTATTTCCACGGCCGACTCGACATCCACACCGAACAAATCGCAGCCCACACGCACAATCACCAGCTCCAGCAATGGCTCTGATGAGGCCTGCAGAAATGGATCATAAGGCAGGGGAACGGTCATGGTTTCTGTGGGCAAAGACCAAAGGGCGATCGCATCATGCCCTTAATGTGTCCACCGTGGCAATTCATGCCCTAAGAAATCCGAGGCGTTCAGATTGGCAGGCCAAGGGCCTCACTCTGACAAGACCTGCCCGTCGTCCGAAGACGATGGGTTAGCGGTGGCTGTAGCGTTCGTGCCGGCCATTCGCTTCATGAACTCTTCCAACCTCATCCGGCTCACCGCTTGGTGGTTCTGGCAGTGTGGGCACACCATCACACCGGCGCCTTCCAAGTCCGTCAGGCCCTCGCCCGGTGCTAGCAGCGAGGTGAGACCACAGCTGCTACAAGTGGCCTCAACAGCATGCAGACGCGCCAGAGCGCCGTCGGAGGTCAGTTCTCCATTGACAAAGCGAAGCAAAATAAAAGCCGGTATTAGCCACGGGTAGGGTCCTGAAATAGGCCAGAGGCAGTCAGCGGCCTCAGCGATCTCGCAGACTTCCTGAAAGCGATACGCACGCTGCAGGATCCTTCCGCGTGCTTCCATCCGGGACGGTTCGTCGGCTGGAAGACCGAGTATCAAACTCCCTCGGGTCAGGGCGCAAGGAGCTCGGCCAACTCAATGGCGCTGATGGGTCTGGAAAGCGCGAAACCTTGAATTTCGTCACACCCAAGGCCTTGGAGCTTGGCGACCTGACCGTTCGTCTCGGCTCCTTCAGCGACGGTCGAGTAGCCCAGATCATGGGCCAGACCGACGATCGCTTGGACCTTGAGCAATGCGCGTTGGTCTTCGGAAATATCGTCTATCAGCGACTTGTCGAGCTTGAGCGTGTGAATGGGCAACTCGGTCAGGTACCCGAAATTGCTGTAGCCGCTGCCGAAGTCATCCACCCCGAGCCGAATGCCTGACGAGGCCATCCGCTTGAGTTGCTCGCCCGGCAGCGAGTTGACCCGCAGCCATTCTCCCTCGGTGATCTCGACCTCCACGTCCTGGCAATCCAACCCCTGCGCGTGGATTTTGGCCACGAGTTCATCGGCCATTCCTTGCCGCGCGACATTCCGAGCGGAGAGGTTGATGGAAAGGCTCAACGCAAGGCCAGCACGCTTCCATTGCGCCAATTGTGCCAATCCTAGGCGCAAGCGAGCGGCCCCTGGGGGCATTTGTGGCCGCGGCCACCCAGTCGCGTTACTCAATCTCCCCCGATTGGCAGCAGGAGCAGATTTATCGCCAAGGGGACATGGCCG
The DNA here is from genome assembly GCF_029842145.1 of Stenotrophomonas sp. GD03794. Lineage (NCBI taxonomy): Bacteria > Pseudomonadati > Pseudomonadota > Gammaproteobacteria > Lysobacterales > Lysobacteraceae > Stenotrophomonas > Stenotrophomonas sp. GD03794. The sequence goes on along the minus strand of NZ_JAOCFV010000015.1, from coordinate 40,519 downwards.
AGCTCAAGGCCACTGGGGGCAACTGGCGTCAACAGCTGATCCACCCCGAGGACAGGCCCGCGGTGGAATTGGCCATTGCTCATGCCGCGGAGTTGGCGTCGCCGTTGGAGGTAGAACACCGCGCCTTGTTGCCAGACGGCTCCGTCCGCTGGATACAGTTGCGGGCAGTCCCGTTGATGGACAGCGAAGGCAACGTGAGCGAGTGGTTCGGTGCAGCCTCCGGCATCACCGATCGCCGCGTGGCTCAAGAGCGTTTGCAGCAGTTGACCGCAACGCTTGAAGAGCGGGTGCAGGCCGGCACTGACGAACTGATGGCGATGGAGGAACGGCTGAGACAGGGCCAGAAGATGGAGTCCCCCGGCCAACTGGCCAGCGGCATTGCCCACGACTTCAACAACATGCTCACCGGGGTCTCCATGGGCTTGGAGCTGTTGGAGATGCGCGTTGGCCAAGGCCGTTTGGAGGACCTGGGTCGCTACGTGGAGATGGCTCGAACGGGGGCCGACCGAGCTGCAGCGTTAACCCAACGACTGTTGGCGTTCTTTCGCCGGCAGACGTTGGCACCGTCGGCCATCCACGTGTCGGCCATGGTGAACAGGACGCTCCACATCCTGGCCCGCTCCATCGGGCCCTCCATTGAGATCGAGACGCGGTCGGATCAAGTGGAGGACGTCGTGCGGGTGGATGCTCCGCAGCTGGAAAACGCCCTTCTCAACCTTTGCATCAACGAGCGCGATGCGACGCCGGATGGAGGGCGCATCTCGATTGAGGCCGAGCTCTCACACGTCGATGGCGGACTGGCGGAGCGTTTGGTGCTGACGCCTGGACCCTATGTTCGCTTGTCGGTCCGAGACACGGGAACCGGCATGGACGCGAGCGTTGTTGAAAAGGTGTTCGAGCCCTTCTTCACGACCAAGCCGATCGGGTAGGGCACGGGGTGGGGCTTGCCGATCTACGTATTCACGCGCCAATCCGGCGGTCAGGTGGCGGTTGACTCCATCCCTGGGGTGGGAACCACGATGCACCTTTATTTGCCGCAAAGCACGGCTGATACCGATGACCGAATCCAGGAAACGCCCGCGCTTCCCCCAGCCACGTCGCCTGGTCGCTCGGTCCTTCTGGTAGAAGACGAGACCGCCATGCGCACGCTGGTGAAAGAGGTGCTGAGCAGTTTGGGCCACCGCGTGAAGGCGGCTGCAAACGGCAGCGACGCCCTCACTGTGCATGCCAGCGAAAAGCACTTTGATTTGCTGATTACGGACGTGGGCCTGACGGGCTCGCTCAATGGGCGGCAGGTGGCGGACGCGGGCCGGCAGCGCCGTCCGACACGCCGGTGTTATTCATCACCGGCTATGCAGCAAGCGTCGCGGTAGGAGCCGGCCAGCTTGAGTCTGGCATGGAGATACTCACCAAGCCGTTCGCCGCGGGGGAGTTGGAAAGAAGAGTGACCGAGTTGTTGCTGGAAGCCGTCAAAGCGTCGAACGAACCGTTCCCAGCAACTCCAGCAGCGTGAAAGCTCCTTGAGCAGCATAACGTCGTTTTCGAGGAAGTGTGGGTCTGCGCCGGGAACGCCCCCGTGACCGGTGACCAGCAGGACCGTCACGGAAGGGTGGCGTGCCATGGCGTGCTTGGCGAGATCGTGCCCGTTCATCCCCGGCAGGCCCACGTCGGAGATGAGGAGATCGAAGGCGGGTTGCTGCGCCAAGCGCTCCACAGCCGCTTCAGCGTCTCCGACCGCAGTGATGTCATAGCCGCTGTCTTTGAGAACGTCCTGCATCGATTCGCGGATGGCGACGTCGTGCTCTACAAGAAGGATGCGAGGGTACGAGAGGCAGTCATAGCAAACCTGGTTGATCAAAAATTCGAGGAATCATGCAGGACTGGGAGTAAAGCGCTGGTGCATCCCTGTGATGACGGCAATCACGGGAAGGCGAGGGCGCCGTCGCGCCTTGACGCGGTTTTGCCGCGAGGGCTGGATACTCAATCCCCACCCCTCCCGCCTGGACACTCCCACTATGGCCCGATCCGCCCCCGATTTGCCGGCAGCGTCGCCCCACGCCCTTCGCGTCGAAATCATGCCGCTGGAGTGCGGTGATACCGCGGTGATCGTCGAATTTGAATCCGAACCGCCCGCGTCGTGGCGAGCTCTTCTGACGAAGAAGTTGGCAGACGTGGAGGGGCTTGAGCTGGTATCCGCCCAGTTTGAGGGGCGGGTTCTCTACGTGCTGGGTGCGGAGGGGGGTAGGGGAGGAAGCGTCCACAGGGTGAGTCAATTGTTGCGGTCTCTTCCCGGACGTCCTGGGGGCTCAAACCTGCTGGATGAGCCTGTGAGCCGGGGCGTCCCGGGGCCGGAGCAGGCTCTAGCGACGCACGCCTGAGCGCGTTGTTCAAAAGACGAGTTAAACGCCCGGCCGGAAGATAGGCCGAGCTCGGTTCGATCGCGCTAGCATCGCAGATTGATCACGCAAGGCAGCTATGTACGTTGAGGTATACCACCGGGTGGGATTTTGGGCCGGGATCACCGGGGCGGAAGGTTGGCGCTGGCGGCTGGTGGCGCCACGCGGGCATGTTTTGATGGCTCCCCGGGAGACGTTCGCCAGTCGGCAGGCGTGCTTGGCGGCCTTGGCTCTGCTGCAGATCGGGCCCATTTCAGCGGTGGAGTCGGCCGGAGATGCCCCGAACGCGGTGGGCGCGGCCCCCTCACTATGTCCCGCCCTTTCAACGCCATGACGGCCACCCCAGGTTGGGCAGGTCACGGTCACATCGCCGGCATCCAATGAGGACTGGGTCTGATCCATCGGGGGGCATTTCGCTTGAGTGTGACTCCCCGCGTCGCAGGAAGGCGATCAGTTGAGGCCAGCGGCGTTCGCGTGCACACTGCTTTTGAACAGTCAGGGTTCGAGGGCCATGGGTACTTCCAAGCCGGGCAAAGATTTAGAACGGGTCACCTTGTCGGTGGGAGAGCACGTTTACACCTCCGAGATCTGGCGGCTCAGTGAAAGCCGTTGGGTTCTTCTCGCTGTCGAGGTCCACGGCGTGGGAGGGCGCTCGGATTTGAGCATCAAAGCGTCGTCGTGCCTCCATGCGTTGGACGCGGGAGAGCGGATTGCGTCTGAGATTCTCAACAACCCCTATGGCTGAATTGGCGTTGGAAGGTTCAATCGACGGAATGGATCCCAAGGACGGCAGATGAGCATTTTGAACGTGTTGCTGAGTGCCGATCACTTGGCTGTGACCGTCGATACCCTTGCGCAAGATGCTCAAACCGGGGCGCACTCAGAGGGCGCCAAGTTGCTTCTGCTGCCTCAGCACAACGCCGTCTTGGCCACGCGTGGGTCGGCCCAGTTCTTCCTAAGAATCTACGAGCTCTGTCTCCAAGCCAGTTTTCGAGCAGACTTCACGATAGAGCGGCTGTCCGGCGAGCTTGGCGGCGTGATTGATCGCCTCTGGCCAAACTACGTGAGCGCGGCGGCAGCCGCTGGCATACCCATCAGCGCTATGCACACCGAGTTGGTTTTGGGCGGCTGGTCGGCGCACGCCCAGCGCATGGTTGCCACCGCTTATGCAAAGTCCGAAGATGGCCGTCCCGCCGTGGTCCAAGCGCTGGTGGGAGGCTTGGCGTCGCCAGGAGAGCCCTTGCGGAATCAGCCAGCAGGCATGGGACGGGCGGAGTTGATGGCAGCAGGACGCTTGCAAGCCGCTTACCTCAACGGCGACAGCGAGCGGCCATTAGCGGGCGGTCGTCTGTTGGCAGCAATTCTCTCAAAGGGCCAAGCAACCGTTCTCGATCTGGGAGGTCTCTAGGGGGCAGGGCAAAGCGTCGATTTGCTCGGCCACGGACCTCAGTCCATGACGCAAGCCAAGCAGAAAGTCCGCATTGGAGCGTTGGCTGGGGAGGCACATGGATGTCGACGATCATGGGCATCAGGTGGGCCCATGCAAGGCGCACCGCGGTGGGATTGGCAGAACTGGCCACCAAAGCCCTGACCGCATACTCCAAGGCATTGGTTTCGCCCTCAGCGTTGGGCAGGCGCCTCTCGCACTCGCTCAGGCGGAGCTCCAACTTGACCAACGCCTCCGTCTCAGCCTTGTGCATACCCCTCCTCCATTGGCTGGCCACCGAATCGCGGTCTGGCAGCAGGGTGGCCCCAAGCTCAAGCGTTGGAAACCGGTGAGCGTTCCGCTTGACTGCACCGTCAATCGGCCCTTTCGGGCCAGCACACAGCGGTCCACTCTTCAATCAAGACTCGCCATGCGCGGGTGGTTAGGTTGGGGGCAAAGCTTTTCCAACCTCGCGCGTGCCACCGCCTAGCGGTTGTCACAGAGCGGGCAAGTGAGCACGGCGGCGCCGTCCAAGTCCAGCAGGCCATGCCCTGGAACCAATCGCAGTTGGCGGCCGCATTCCAGACAAGCGCAACTGATCCGCGTGACCTGCAAGAGCGAGCCGTCGGCCCGCCGCACACCCTCAACCTGATCGATGAAGAAACGTCCAATGTTGGGCATGAAGATGAACAAAAAGCTGAACAGAGCGGAATGCATATGATGCACCGCGACAACCCCACCGGAACCAGATGAGACAATTGGATTCTGAAGAATTCATCTACGGGGTCGTCCGCGCAGTCCGCACGCCAGATACCGCTGTCCGATCCCTCTATTGCCGTCGCAGGAGCATGATAAAGAGGCGGGCTGCACGGCGACAGCCTTAGGCACAGGGAAGTAACCGAGCGGCGCTGTTGGAAAGCGCTGAGCCAGTTCGTTAACCAGCAAAAGGCCAGACCGGCGGCCAGTCGGTTGCGGACCACTGCTGAGGGTGTGTGTCGCGCGTTGCCCTAAAGAGGCCGCCTGCTAGGGGGGCCGATCACGACGATGCCCTGAACTGCCGGGGCGTCACCTAGGGGAGGGGGAGTCACCCCGTTGGGTTCGGCGGCGCCAACTGGGGTCAGCGCCATAGCGGAGATTTTCACGATTGTCGCGTCCATCGGACGCACGGACATCTTGCTAGGGCGAACGTCAAGCGCCAGTGAACGCGCTCGGGTCGACCCGTGCGCGAGGGCTACCCAACTTGGATGGCGGCAAGCGCGTCTTTGGTTGAGAGAGGGCAGCCATAGTGCCACCCTTGGCCAATAGCCTCTGGAGCAATCCGGTAGAGCAGCAAATCTTGCGCCTCTGATTCGACGCCTTCTGCGATGACATCCAGCCCAAGCTCACGTGCGATGCGATACATCCCTGGCAAAACGGGCCGCAGGGGGGAGTCCTCGTTGATAGCGGCCACGAACATGCGATCGATCTTGATTCCTCGAAACGGCGATTGGGCGAGGCGGGAGAAGTTGGCGCTGCCGGTCCCGAAGTCGTCGATCAAGAACCGGTATCCCAGAACTGAGAGGGCCTGCATGTTGCTCTTTGCGGCAGCGGACACGAGTTCTTCCCGCTCGGTGATCTCGATGCGAATTTGCTCTGGCAACACGCCAAAATCGTTGGTGACGCTGCCGATGTAGCGAACGACGCACTCTTGGGCCATGTCCACGGGCTCGGCATTGATGCTTACGTAGAGGTTCCTATGCTCCCTCAGCGCGGGGGCGAGATCATTCATGGCACGGGCCAGCACGTATCGAAAAAGATCAGGACTCAGGCCGAATCGGTGGGCGATGGGCACGAAGATGGCCGGCGGGATTTCATCGTCTCCCGGCGGGCGCCAGCGGCTGAGCGCTTCAAATCCCACGAGCTCCCGCGTGCCAATTCGACGCAGTGGCTGGTAGGCCAGTTCGATCTCGCTGCGCTTCAGTGCAAGCACCAACCGTTGCTGGATGGTTTGCCGAGCCGTGATTTGGTGTTTGATCAGCAAGAACGCGAGCAAAAGCCCTACCGAGGCACCCGCTGACAGGATGGTGGTGAGCAACGCCGAGGGCAGTTCGGACACCACGTGCCTAGGGCTGGTAACGAACGCGCAAACGTCGGCCACCCGGCTGCAATGTTGAGCTTGGACGAGAGACGGGGTGCCGACGCGGCTGGTCGGGGACAAGGTGCGGAATGTAAACGATCGGTCCTTCGTTTCGATGCTGATGGAGCTGCTGCGCGCAGGGTCCAAGCTCTCGAAGGCAGACGGGGAGGACACGGTGAATGTGTCGCCTTGGGCGATCAGATTGGACCCGGTGTAGGGGGAGCCAACGAGATCCGATGCGTGCCAAAGCCGGACAGCGCCGCTGGAGAAGCGTGGGGCGGGGAGGGTGTAGGGGCGCGAGCGCCCCCAGAGAGCGCTGCAGACAAGGCGTCCGTCTCGGATGCGACCGATGTCGTTCATGTAGCTGGAGCGGAACGCGATCTCTTTCAGTGAGTCAATGTCGGTGGCGGAGCAAGGCGGCTGTCCAATGCGAGAGGCTTGTTCGGCCGCGACGCGCCTTGCAAGGGATAAAGCCTCCGAGCGCGTCACCGCGGCTTCCGCCACTGCCTCCGCCCCTTCCTTGTCACGCACGTAGAGGATGGCTTGGGCGACCGCGAGCATCGCCAAGACGCACGCCGCCGTGGCTCCTATTACGGTCAAGACGTAGCGAAGCCGATTTTCTCGAACGCTCAAAGCAACCCCCGATCTGAAACGCGCCATCGCTTCGCTTGGCTTCTCGCCTCATTTACCTTGTTACAGGTTTATCGGCAAGCTTTCCATGAACTTCAGCCCCAGCTCCACTGGCTTGCAAGCCTTGATCGAACAACCATGCATCTGCGTCTGAACTGTACAGCAGCAGGCCGTGAGCCCGGCGATCGCCAGCATGGCCACCCAGGACCTGCTGGTGGCAGCGCAGCTCCAGGCTCGATACCTCAACGCCAGCATGGGGCGGACCGTCGCCGGCGGACGGTTGCTATTGGGCTTTTTGAAGCCTGGCCAGGCGGTGGTCAAAGACTTGGGCCCGATTTAGCCCTGCCAATTTGGTCACTCGGACCGTTCAACGCAATGCCCCAGTCGAGCGCCGGCTGACGGGCAAGTGCAGCCGCGCCTGCAGCGTGATTGGGCTTTTCTCCCAATTTTTAGCTTTAGTCAAAATAACCCCCTTGTGGGTTTCGCGTGCCGGTGTATCCCAAACGTATGGCGTTCGCGATGCGTGCGTCTGACACCGACCAACGAAACGAAAGGGGGGAAGATGTTCATTGGATTCAGACTGACGACGCGGCTTGTCGTCAACGCCGTGGTTGTCCTGGTGCTGGCGCGATTGCTGTTTATGGGCATGGACGGCTTGGACCGGTTTTCCGACACGTGGAACCGCACCTTTGGGGCGAGCATGCCCAACGCCAGCGGGTTGCGCGGCGCCGTCAACGGCGCACGCCAGGTTGTCCCGTCTGGGTTGGACGAGTATGCGCGCCAGGCCGAACGGGACGCGGCCCAAAGCACCTCGCTGATGGACGTGTTTGCCAGCGTGTTCGGACGCGTGAAAAACGAGGAGGTCATGTTGCCCTCCACCATCAATTCCGCTGGAGGGGAGGGCTCGATCTATGACCGCTATGACCATTGATTTTGAGTGGCTGTCCATCCTCTCCGGGTGGTCCTTGCTCAACGACAGCGCGGCGCTGCTGCGCACCCCCGGCCAACGCTGGGCGGGCTTGGAGGGATTGCTCATCGGCTACGGCCTCATCGCTGGACAGTGGTTCGTCCTGGCCACCATGGCAGGGGCGCTGGCATGACCACCGTGGGCGCGGTGTTGGCCGCCGTCCTGGCTGCAGCGTTCCTGGCCACCGTGTTGGGCCTGGCTGGCATCTTCTGGGTCAATGCACGGCACGCCAGCGGGGCGCTTCGTGTGCGTTACCGCTTGCGTGCCCAAATCCTGGCTGGGCTAGTGCTGGCGTGGGTGCTCACCCTGGCGAGGCTGTCCACGTGAGCCGGCCACCTTACGTGCAGATGGCCGTTCGCGTGCCACAGGAGCTGAAAGACCTGTTGGAGCAGGTGGCTGACCGGGAGGGAATGCACGTCAGCGAACTCGTTCGCGTGCTGCTGTCACAATCGTTGACGGACAACAGGTGGAGAGCGCAGGCCATACGCCTTAAAGAGCCGAAACCCCCTCATTCCGGATTTCCTTGAGCTTCGACGTGACGGTCTGGGCAATAGCCTTCAGTTCGATCACAAGAGCAGTTCCGTTTGCCTGTGCCAAGTGATCGGCTAGGTATCGTCGTTCCTCACCCACGAAGACCATGTATTCCTGAAAAGGTGGCCAGCACATGACCACGGCGTCTGTGGTGGCACTGCCTTCGCTGAAAAGCGCACGCATTTCTTCGTTCGAAACGATGGAGTTGGCCTGATCAAAGCTCAGTCCCATGTCCACCAGCTGTTTTGCCAAACGCATGAGGCAGAGGTCTGTGAATCCAAAGCGCTTCCAAGAGGCGCGAACCGCACTCTGGTCTGGGGCAGGCGAATCCTTCGAAACCAATGGGGGCATCAGTCCACTTTTACCCAGCAGTCCTCGCTTTAGGTAGCTCCGAAGTCCCTCATATCCAATGCCTATGATTGCCGCTGCGCGCGACGTGGTGACTGTTGTCTGCATGGCCTCATCTCGGAAAATGGTCTTAACGGGACCGATTTTGAGGTTTGTAAAAATCGGTGTCAATAGGACCGATTATTGCGCTGTTGGCCGTTGACACCCAAGGACGTCGCAGAATTCGCCGCTTCAGCGCCGCCATGAGAGCTAGCTGCGGCGTGGAGACGTGGCTTCCGCTTTAAGCAGCGGCCCTAACGCGATGGGATGCTCAAGCTACCCGTGCCTCCGGCCGATTGGTATAACGATCCACCACCCAAGGAAAGGACGGTCATGAGCGAAGAAGCAAGCACAACACCGCTTGAGGAAATGAGCTGGGAGGAAAAGCTTGAGGAACTTTTTCGAAACGGGGTGCAGTTGTCGCGGCTTGGGCTGAACCTTAGGTCGGACGACGTTCAGCGCTATGGGCACGTGTGGGTGGAGGCAACCGAGATTGCACTTCTTTCCGATAACTTCATTCGCGCCATGGTGACTGCACTGGAGGGCAGACGAGATGCTCCAGAGCTCGCTAGGGCGCTTTATGCAGAGGTAGACGCTGTTATCGCGTTGCAGCGCCATGCTCTCAGAGCTGTTGGCTCCTCTCCGCCTAGCGAGACTAACCGCAGGAAAGAATGGATTCGCCGGTGGATTGGGCCAGGGAAGCGAGCGGGCGACGCCACGCACTCAATTTCTGGAAGCTTCCGTGAGGCTTTGGGTGACCTGTTGCCAGATTGGGCAAAGGGCACTCTGAAGGTCGGCGAGGAACTCTGGGAAATCTACGGTAAGAAGTAAAGGGCAGTCGTCCAACAGCCCTGATCGACCCCTGGCGGGGACAGGACTACGACTTGGTTTCCCGTTCCGAAAGCTCTAAAGATTCCGCGTAGGTTCTCACCCGCGCCAGCAATTCACGCTGGCGTTCGGGTGGGAGCCGGGAGACCACCAAGATCACTTCCGCCAGCACGTCGGACGCGGCGTGGAAATAGGCCACTGGCAGTCCCAGTTCTTCGGCCAAGCGTTCCATGGTTGCTTCGTCGGGCATGCGCTCCCCTCTCTCATAGCGAGAAATGCGCGGTGCCGCAGAGTTCTGGTCTTCCAATCCCAAAACCGCCCCGAGATCCGCCTGGCTCAGCCCTCGGGCCAGGCGAGCCTCACGGAGGCGGCGGCCGTAGGTAGTGGACACAGGAAGCGGGGCTGGCATCGGTCGAAGCTGAACGCATGGATCGGCCCGCCAGTGTGATGCTTCCAAGCATCGCTTGCATTTGCCAAAATGGCAAATAGGAACGTGCATCCGACAGGGGTAGGAGCATGAAGAAGATGCTGTGCGTAGCGGGGGCTGTTGCAATCTTTTGGTGCACCGCTGAGCAGGCCCGGGCCGAATCGGATCTGCTTCGCCAGATCGGCCGAGCCATCCAAGGCACGCCCAAGGTGGTCAGCGATAGGTCGCGGAGCCCTTACCTTGAGCCGGCAGGGACCTATTGGGACCTGGATCAGGACGTCTTGGAAGGGGCTCAGCACCTGCGGGCCGGGGTGACGGCTGTGGGTGGTGGCGGCGTGGACACTTGCGACATGCAGCTGCTCGCCATGGCCCATTCGACCTATCGCATCGACGCCGACAAACGCCAATGGTGCCTGAGGCAGTGGTGGCTGATGGACACGAAGGCCCAGGGCGCCAACGGCATCTCAGGCGATGATCCGGCTGCCATCGAGCGCCGTTATGGCCCGGCTTTCGACGCGCGCCTGCAGCGCTTCAAGGCCATCCGACGGTTTGCCGTTCGTCCCACGTTCCAAGCCCTGGGCGATGTCGCCTATCGGGCCGACCGTGGCGTGCTGGAAGGATTCATCCCGATGCCTCAGGTGTCCGCGGCGGGACAAAGCGTCACCGGCAAGGGCTTTGTGCCGTGGGTTCACCGCACCTCCACGGGGGTGTCCAGCCCACCCAACGCCGGCCGCTTCCACCTGCTCATCCGAATGGGCGCCCAAGAGGCCGCCAACTTGGCGCGACAAGGTCGCAGCTACCGAGACGATCTGGTGATGTTCTCCGTCAACCGGGTCTGGGTGGAGGGCACGGTGCCGAAGATGGACGTGACGATAGAGAGGGTTCGGCTCGGATACCGCGACGAAACCATCGACGTTGATTTAACCCATACGCAAGGAGCTCCGGCATGAAAGCAACCCTCGTTTCCCTCGCCCTGATCACCGCAGGGTTGGCCGCCTGCAGCAGCAAGGCGGATTTGCCCACCGTTGAACAAGTTGCCCAAGCTTACGAGGCGCATGCCAATGCCAACCTCTCTAGCGAAATGGGCCAACGAATCGAGGTTCGGGGTTGGAAGGACCTCACCGCGGAGTGCACGTCCAGTGGTCCCCAGCGGGCCACGTGCGTGACCGGTGGAACGCTGGACGTGGTCGGGTTCCAGGGAGGGCAGCAGTTGAAGCCCGATCCCGTCCCCGTGCCGTCGGCTTACGACTTCATCTTTGAGAAGCAACCCACAGGCTGGGTGCCGGTCGGAGCCCAGAAGAAAGGCTGACCTTGCCAACGCGCGGAATCGCGCTATGCATTGAGGAACACCAGTTCAAGGAGGCCCCATGTCTTACAACGCTCACCACACCCCGGCCGGTCACATGCAGTGGGGCTTGCTGGCACCGGCCACCGTCATCCTTGGGGGCGCGGGCCTGCTGTTTCTTGCGGGGGCCCAAGAGATCGGCCAGAACGTGGGCTACGGCTGGCAGGCCGGGTTGGCTGCTGCTGGTGGGGCGGCCGTGCTGCTCCTGTTGTCCATGCTTTACGTGTTGAACTGGCGAGCGGCCCGTGTGCGCGCGGCTAGGGCCAGCGGGCTCCCGGTTTCGCCGCGCAAAGGTGGCTTTGGAAAGGGCGCCCTGGTGGGCTTGCTCTTCGTCGTTGCCCTGCAGCTGGTCAGCGTTGCCGTGGGCCTGCTCTACCCGGGCCTGGAAGAGGGCGAGCGAAACTTCTTCACCTCCGTGCCCCCGATGGCTCTGACGGCGCTCATGCCCGTGGCGCTGATCGTGGGTGGCATCGCAGGCAAGCTCTGGCGCTCCACCAGCCTGTAAGATCAGTCCATGTCCTTTGGGGCCCCCGCGAGGGGGCCTTTTTTTGTGCCAGGAAAAGCCCACTGCCACCGCCGTCGCTTCGCGCCGGCTTCTGTAAAAGCGGTGGTGGGAAAAGAGCGGATGACGCCTTCGGCGCGAGAAGTGATGTTAGGAATAACTGCGGCCTTAGTTCCGCAGTTTTTGCTTTTAGTCAAGATTCTGTCCACCGAAACCGTGGACAAATTTTCATGGTGATCTACCTTGGATACATGGGAAGGCAATCGTGCCAACCGACAAACAAGGACCTCGCCATGAACCACACGATGCTTATCACAAACGACACCATCACCGTCAAGGAAGCCCACGAAGCTGCGCATGCCGCTGCCAGCACTTTGTTTGACCAGTTGTCTGGGTATACCTATTCGACCGGCGCGGCGGGCTATCCCGCGTTCCAGTCTTCCGCTGAGGACGCATTGCTGGCTTTCCTGCTGAACCGCAATTCGGCAGAGCTGGGATGCGAAGACGACGAGCTGTTGGCTGACCAAACCGTCTCCGTCAACGTGGAGCGCCAAGAGGACGGGCAGCTCCTTTATGAGGTGGTGTTCGACATGGAAGGGTCGGATTACGGCACCAATTGCAAGGTCAAGGACCTGGCGACGCTGGACGAATGGTTCGATGAAGAATGGATCGGCGTGGAGTGCGCGGAGTAAGGCGTGCTGACAAAAACTGATCGCGTAAGAACAATTCATGTCCTTTGAGGCCCCGCGAGGGGCCTTTTTTGTGCAAAAAACCAACCGCCGGTCGCTTCGCGCAGGTTTCTGGAAAGCGGCGATGGAAGAATGGTATGTGACGCCTTCGGCTCGAGAAGTGATGTTAGGAATAACTGCGGCTTTAGTCCCGCAGTTTTTACTTTTAGCCAAGATTTTGTCCGCTACAGCCGTGGACAAATTTACAGGGCGATCTACCTTGAATTTGTGGATAGGCAATCGCGCCTTCCGAAGACCATCAAGGAAATCGACATGAAAATTCATCACCTCGTCAGCGACGGAAACCAAGCGGTCGCCATCACGCAATCGGCATCGAGTGGCGGTGGCTACGCGCACCCGGTGAAGCTCTCCGCCATTCGCTTCAACGTGAAAGACGCCGAAGCGGTGCTCCAAGAACTCAACAAGTCTGGCCATCGCAGCGAGAAGTCGTTTGAAGTGATCGAGCGCTGGGACGCTGACGCTCGCAACCAGGGACCAAAGTCGAAGTTCGGTCGAACCCTTGCCGCCCTTGTGGACGAAGCGAGGGATCACCTGGAGGGGCAGGTGATCTACGAAGCCAAAGGCATGGAAGAGGGCACCGTGCGTGCGATCAACGCCGCGGCGAAGCAAGCCAGGCTTTCGCAGGTCCTTCCTGCCGCAGGCGGTCCGAGCATGGTCATCGGTGGGCAGGTCTGGAACCCACGGCAAGAGGCGCAGAGCCAAGCTCCAGCTCCGGCGGCTGACCTAGAGGCTCCCCGTCAGCGCGTGCGCCTGTAACCGCCGATCACCCACCAGTCAAAACCAGGAGATTCGACATGAACGTTCAAATTGCGGAAGCCATGAACAATGCCAAAGACGACGCGGACCGCTACGGAATCCTTGCAGGGTTCGCCTCCTGCAACCGGGCCCTGCTTGAGAAGGGGGCCGCGCAAGAACTGGTGGACGCCCTGTATTTCGCTGGCGCTGCGATCAACCGTTGGCGTGCCATCGCGGTGGTCCGAGAGGCGGCCGCCAAGCCGTTGGACGCGGCGTCCTAAGCCGGAGCGCGACGTGCTTCAACCTGTCCCTTCCCCAAAACTTGTCACCCTTCCGTCCTCCCGGGGCTACTCCCGTGATTTGGAGCGCTTGCAGGCGGCCGCCGCGCGCGCGCAGGTCACCCGAAACGAAGCCGTGCGCCAAGTGCTCGCCATGTATGCCGCCCACCCTTACGCACTGAGCAAGCGTCGGCTGGGTGGGGAGAGGGACGTGCGCCTGGCCTACCTTCCGCTGCAGCGCAGCGTCTTGGAGGCGGTGGAGCAGGGCGCGGTGAACGCGGGGATTTCCACCGCAGAAGCGGTGCGCCAGATCATCCGGGACTACGTCCAAGGACATCTGCTTCGGAACCAGGTTCGGGGCAGCCGCCATGGGTGACCGCCGCCCACCACCGCCAGGAAGTCCGAGCGCTGAGCTGATTCACGCGTGCGTCGATGGAAGTCTTTTCCGCGCTCTACAGGCCCTGCGGCAGGGCGCCAACCCCAACGCGTGGCGCCTCAACGAAGGTCCTGCGCTCCATTCCGCACTTGCCTGGCCCCGCATCGTCGAAGCCCTCCTGCAAGCTGGTGCGCACCCTCAAGAGAGGAACCACTGGTGCGAGCGCCCGCTGGAAAAGCTGGCGGCGGACTACCAGTTGAGCGACGACGCCGACGAGCGCAGCCGACTTGAGCAGACGGCGTTGCTGCTGTTGCGGCTGGGCGGCAACCCTCACCGGGGCAGTCCGTTCTGGAACACGCCATCGCTGAAGGCGGCGATGCCGCACGTGGTGGCCACGGTGGAAGCCGAACAACGCGCGGTCCACCTGGAGCAGGCATGGGCAGCCCGGGGAAGTGTCAGTGCAAAGCGGGCAAGGCTGTAGAGCCAACCGCTCAACGCCGCCACCGGTCGCTTCGCGCCGGTTTCTGTAGAAGCGGCGGTGGAAAAGAGTAGGTGACGCCTTCGGCGCGATAAGTGATGTTAGGAAAGACTGCGGCCTTGACACCGCAGTTTTTACTTTTAGTCAATATTTTGTCCACTACAACCGTGGACAAATTTCCATGGTGATCTACCTTGGGATCAGGAAGAACGCAACGCTCTTCCCACCGACTGGAACCGCCGACATGACCCTTTCTCTTCTCGCCATCGCTGCCCCCATCGCCCTTCCTTTCAGCCTTTGGTTGGCCCAGCGCCTTGAACGCTGCATCGATCGTGCCCTTTGGGCGCACTGAGGGAAACGCCATGACCACGCGTGCCGCCCGCCACCGCTATTACGCATACGAGCGCCGCGATGGTTCTGTGTGTTACCTGCCAAAACTGTTGCACGAGGGGATTCAGCGCTACCCGCGAACGATCGCGCACTACCACCTGGTGCAGTGGTTGGGGGTGTCCAAGTTGCTCAGCAAAGACGAATACAAGCAAATGGCGTGGCTGGGTTCACAGCGGGGCACGCTCTGGCGTGGCTGGGTTCACAGCGAAGTACGCTCCGAAACACCCATGATTCAACGCGTGCTGGTCTCACCGGCTGACACCCTGGCAGGGCAAAATGGTTTCATGACCCACGCTGCCGCTCCATCCACCCTTCAAGCCCCGGCCTACGGCCTGCTGCTCGCTCAGACCGAGTGCCATTTCTGCCACGCTCCGACCCCCACCGCCGCGGTCTGGGTTCCGACGTTCGAGGAGCACGACGACGAGGGCGTAGTGGACCAGGGGGACGGTGCCTTGTTGCGCTACATCGAGCGTTTGGACGAGAACACTGCCGCTTTCGTGGCGGGCCACGCGCCCTGGCTTCGCTTCGCCACTACTCGAACGTCAGGGCAAACCTACTTGGCCCACCATTGCACCACCTGCGGGGCCCTTCAAGGGGACCACTTCGTGTTTTCGCCGGATGGTCCCTACTGGCCCCAAGACGATGTCCAACTTGCGTCTCTTCGCTTCATCCGAGGTTTGGGCCCGCTCACCGCTCAAGCATCGGCAGGACAGAGCGCGTGGATGGACCGGGTCCCTGTGACCTGCACCCAGGCCTGACGGCATTCCCAAGTTCAACCCTGAATCGGTGTGCCGAACGCGGCACGCTCTCAAAGCTTTGTGCGCTGCGCGCGGCCCCATCGCCCAGCTTCTCCGGTCAAGGGACATTCCAGGGCCCGTGTCCTCGCTGCGCTGCGGGCCGTGCCAGCCCTTCCATTTCCTCCCTTGACCGTGCCTGTCGGTGGGGCAGTGGGTTCCCCATTCCAGGACATCCCGACCGGATGCCCTGGGCGGGCCATCACTGACAAGAGGAACTGCGCATGTTCGAACCTTCTGATCTCATCCATTCCTACACCCGGGCTCAGGCAATCGAGGACGGCGTCCTGGTGGACGTGTCCGATGTGGCCAAAGAAGCCGGCTTCAAGCTTCCCGTGACCATCACCCGCGCTGCGTGGTCTCGCTACGTGGAAGTGCCCATAGGGTTGGAACTGCGCGGCCAGTCGGTGGACGGCCGGCTCTGGGACGTGCTTTTCATGCTCCACGTGGCCATCAAGCGGCAGCAGGGCAACGGTTCGGAGATCCACTACCAGCTCCACGTGGCTCTGCCCGACGCCGGCGACTGGTTGTCGAACGAAGCCCACCCGGCGACCGGGTCGGGCCTGACGCGGTCGACCCATCGCCAGATCACCTTGAAAGCGCTGTGCGGGCCCGGGGACGCCTTGGAACCGGTGGTCAGCATCATGCTGCCCAACGAGGATTGAGAAGGGAGGGGGCAGGACACCGGCCCTCATCGTTTTCCCGTGCTGGTCCCGCAGCTACCATGGCGGGACGACAAGGGAGGAGTAGGGGATGGAAAAGTTCGATTGGTCGAAGGTGGAGTTTGCACGCACACCCTGGCGGAGCCGGGTTATCCCGGACGCGCTGCCCATCCTCATCCGGTGGGCGCAGGAGGGCGAAGCTCATTCCTACAGCGACCTGGCCCAAGAGCTGCACGACACCTTCGGACACGAGATCAAACCCCGCAAAGACCTCTACGGCACCGTCGCCGGGGGAGTGGCCCAGGCCCTGCAGTGGCTCAGCGAGCAGTGGAAGGAACCCATCCCGCCCCTCCACGCAATCGTCGTCAACAAGAACACGAAACACCCTGGCGAGGGGGCGATCACCATCTCGCCAGCTTACTTCGCGGGGAAGAAGCTGGACACCGAGGAAGAGCGCCGTGCGCACTTGCGAGAGGCGATGGAAGACGTTTTCACCTATCCCAATTGGGACCGGGTCGCCCGCGCTCTGGGAGCCACCATGCTGACCCCGTCCGCCGGGGCGGTTGAAGAGGTGGCAGCGGATGCGCCTCTTCCCCTTCCTAAAGTCCAGGAGGGGGGGCGGCCAGAGAGCGACGAGCACAAAGCGTTGAAGGCGTGGATGGCCAGCCATCCCGAAGAGTTCGAGGACTTTGGGTGCTTCCCCATGGGGAGCAACGAGAAGTTGTTGAGCTCGGGTGACCGACTGGACGCGCATTTCGATAACGGAAGACATCGCCTGGCGGTGGAAGTTAAAACCAGCAAGTGCTCGGAGGACGAACTCCAGCGAGGCGTCTATCAAGCGGTGAAATACCGCGCCGTTCTCCGGGCCGAGCAGAAGGCCATCCGCCACGTGCCCAACGGGGAGGCGGTGCTGGTGTCCACGCGCGCTCCGAACGCGGAAACCCGTGCGCTCATCAAGCGGCTGCAGGTGCGGTTCCAGCAGGTGCCGCTGGAGGCGGAGCAAGAATGAAGCCTGAGGAACTGGAACAACGTATTCGCCAAATCGATGGATTCGTTCGGGTGCTCACGCAGGAGTGCCACATCCTCGACGAGCGCCGGCACATTCTGTCCCCACTCATTCAAGACCCCGAGATTCAGGCAGGGCTGAAAGCCAAGCTGGACAAGACGCCGGGGGCCAATGCCTGGAACCACTTGGCGCCGCTTCTTGGACAAGACCTGGTGCGCGATCAGTCACGGCTTTTTCTGGATAACGATTCGCGGTCCGGTAGCCTGACCAACCTCTGGCGAAAGCTTCAAGCAGATCCCGCGATCAGGGAGCACTACCGGGAGCGCTACGGTCGCATCTTCGATCACTTCCACGACGAACCGATCAGTGACCTGCCGCCCGAAAGCTCGGCTGTTTTCCAGGAGAAGTTCAGACAGAACGATCGGGACGAGAACTACTCGCGCTTCGATAGTGGCTGGGAAAGGGTCTCCAATGAAATGGTGATCCTTTCGGCTGATCCCGTGGCAGCGAAAATCAAGACCCTCCGGGACAAGCACCATGCCCACCTGGAAATGCGCAAGCTGGACGAGGAGCCTGGCGCGTTTGACATCAACACGCTTGGGTTGACCTTCAATGAGGTCTTGGCTTTTGGCGATCGCTGTCAGGCCATCGTGGCAGAGCTGGGGCTGCTCTTGACCGGAACCCGTTGGGATCCGCAGCAATACGCGTCGGTTCACGAAGCCCAGGGCAAGGCGATGTGGAAAACCTTGGCTGGGCTTTGACTTCGAAGCACAACAGCGAAGAGCCCAGAAGCCGCCGCAGGTGGCCAAGCCACCTGCCTTCTGGAAAGCACGCTTGGTGCGAGGGCATCGCCTCCGGTCGGTTTTGGAAATCCGAAGCTTTGCCACTTCCAACGTGAGGGATGCCCCCGCCTTCTTTGCCGTCAAGGGCACTTGAATTCAAAGCCCACCCAGTCGCTCGCTCCCAGGTCTTGCCAGTAGAACCGCGCGCCTGGACCCACGACGCTGCACGAGCAAGCCGCCGGCCAAACCGCGGTGCCTGGGTGGTTGACGAAGCCGTAACCTGGCATCGGAGTCAAGTTGGCGCGCAGCGCGTAGACACAGGCTTCCAAAGCCGGTGTTGGGCGGGTCACGCCAGGTGGCTCTGGCGTAAACGTGGGGGTGTCGTTCGTTTCGTATTGCCAAGTGCATGCCAACGAGGTGGCTTGAAGCTCGGCCAGGGTCCGGGGAGCGTTGCAGAAGATCGCCCAGCCGTAGTGCCCTCCGTCTCCCCACGAATGCCAAGATCGCCCGGTGTATTCGGGAAACGTCGGAGGTGGTGCGTTGGGGGTGCATGTATTGGCCTCGTTGCGACGAAACCCAGTCTCCGCCCAATTTGTCCAAGTGGTGAACGTCGGGCTGGGCAGCGACCACGTGGTGGCTGGGCAGTTGTATGACCCGGTCCTCGTCCGCCGCTGCTCGGCCTGCCACGTGTGCGATCCACTCTGGCCTGCCGGGCAAGCGGCACTCGCGGCGACCCACTGGGTTTCGGCTTGTGGGAAAGGCGCTGGGCAAGCCGCGCAGGTGGTGTTGGTCTGGGTCCACGCGTTCCACGAACCGGTGCCCGTGCACGCGAAGGTCCGCTGCTGCCCAATCGCGCCAAACTGACCTGCAGGGCATCCCACGTTGCGCGTCTCGGGAGCAGGGCACGGCGCGCAGGCGCTGCTGGTCGTGGTCCAACTGCCGGCCGTCGTGGACCCAGCCCACGCCTCGTAAACGCTCGGGTCGGGTCCGCAGTGGTGACGGCGGTTCTGGAACACCTGGCCGACCTGGCCCGATGGGCAATTGATCGTTCGGTTCTCGCTCCACTCCTGGCAAGACGGCACCGTGCTTGTCGGTGGCGGTGTGGCCGGGGGTGAACTCGGTGGGGCCGGAGGCGTCACGCTCACCGGGGGGGCGGGCGGCGTGACCGGTGGGGGTGTCGTGGGAGGAACGCTTGGTGGCGGGGCGGTTGGGGGCGACACCCCCGTGGAAGGTGGCACCGGACCTACGGGCCCCACCGGGGATCCCACGGGCGGAGAAGCGGGTGGGGTGACCGGGGGCGTTGCAGCTGGCAACACCAGCGGTGATCCGGTCCATTCGCCCCCCAACAACCCGCTGTGGTAGACGAAGACCACGCGCGATTTGTCCGCACACGTGCGGCTCAGCAATCCGACGTCGAGCTGGCCGCCGGTGTTTCGAATCACCGACACGTCCGACACCTGCGCGTCCCACACCCCGCCCGCGTTGGCCGCGACCAGGGCCACGCACGCTTGACGATCAAGGCCGGCGTAGCTGACGGAGAACGAATCCCCGAAGCGTTCGACGGTGTAGGGCTGGACGTTCACCGCGCCGCCCCACGCGTTGGTCAAGACGCTTTCCCCGGCGCCGAGTTGGGATTCAGGGGCCAAGCCATCGACCACCACGGCCGTGGTGCTCACCCCGCGAAACGTCCCCACCATCCCAAAACTGCTCTCGATGCGTCGGGACAGCTCGCGCAGGTTGCGCGTTTCGCTGGCCAGCTTGGCCTTTGCATCGACCTGCCCGAAGAACAGGAACATCGCGCCTGTGGCGGCGGTCACAACGCCCAGCGCCAGCAAGGTCTCGGTGAGGGTGAAGCCCAGCGCGCTGCGCACGCCCTTGGAAAGGCGGGTGAGGGTGGGCGAACAGCGGGGGCGGATCGTGTGCGTCATGCATTCAGCATGCGATGCACCTTGGATTCCGCAAGCCCCTGTTTCTAGTCAAAAAAAGTTGGATTTTCCATCTTGACATTGCTCGGTGGTCTGGTTGCATGGAGTTAGGGGAGTGGGGCGACCTACTCACGAAGACCGATTTAAATAACCCAAGAGACCGCCGCCATGATTGAAAGCCCCACCCGCTCGGCCCGCCCCATTGCTGGCCTTCCCTTCGCGCACATCCCACCCACGGCTCCCGCGTTCCTGCCCGAAGGCAAGCTTCGCCGGCAAGCCCGGCTGGCCCGCCAACAACGCCACTTCGAGCGCCAACTGCGGAAGGAGCTGAAATGGAAATGACCGTCCACCGGCTTGCAGAACGACTGTTACAGGCCATTGAGCACTGCAACCCTTGGGCGCTGAGAGAAGCCATCGCTGCTGTCCGCGAGGCGCGCCTGGAGGCTTGGAGGGGCCTAACGGCTTTCCCGTCCTTGGACCACCCGGTGGGGCCCAACGGAATAACCGCTTTCCACGTCGCTTGCATGGCGTGGCACGTAAACCAGGACCACCCACACAAACGGCAGTGCTACGACAAGATGGCCGGAATCCTGGCCGAAGCCGGGGCGGACGTGTTCGCGGAGTTTGGTCCGGCAAAGCAACGCTGGACGATCATTGAAGCACTGCATGGCGCAGCACCACCGTCTGTCAAAGCATGGATGGCCTCCCAGCCGTTCGATTTGCATTGCTCGCCTTCAAGCGTCGCCCACACGCTGCGGTGGGACTGCCGTCGTCCAGTCGCCTCGCGGGAAGAATAGAAAAGAATCCAAGGCCTGAACGGCCCGAAAGGGTTGCAAAAACATGCACTTGCGCAACGGTGGCGTCGGGGTAGATTCGGTAGGAACCCCTATCTACTCACGAAAGGATGCCGTATGCGCCTGTGCAACTTCTCACTCAAGGGTGGCGTCGGCCGCACGACGCTGGCCCTGAATCTTGCCGGGTGCTATGCCCGTGACCCCAACCTGCGTGTGTTGGTCAACGACCGGGACAGGCAGAGTTCATGCCTGGCATTCTCCGGGCTGTCGGACGAAACACCTTTTACCGTATCCCGCTCACGCTCCCCCGGCTTCGATATCGAGATCATGGACATGCGTAACGACATGCCTGATAACGAAGCACTCCCGGATGCCGATCTTTACCTGGTGCCCACGTTGCTCGATGTGGCGAGTTTTGTCATTTTCCTGCGAACCGTGGATGTGCTGGAGAAAAAGGGGAAGCGTTATCTGCCGATCGCCAATAGGGCCAACGAGAAGCGGGCAGCCCATCGCCGCCGCCTGGAGCACCCCAAGATGTCGGGAGCGATCCTGGTGCGCGATCGAGCGTTGTTTGCGGACTGCTACGAGGAGGGAAAGACCGTGTTCGACGCCAACGGTCGCTGGGCCCGGGTGGCCCAGGAGGAGATCCACGCCCTGGCTGTCCGGGTGCACGACATCCTTGTCGCTGGTGCAGGCCGGAGGGCTGCGGCATGATGGAGCTTCCCTTGGTTTCCCTCCCAGACCTACCCATGGCCACTCGCAAAGCTCCTGCCAAGAAGGCTGCCACGAAGAAGGCCGTCAAGCGCACCTTGGATGACGTCAAGGACGTGACCCATGCCAAACCCCGCCGGGCCAGCAAAGCGGACACTTCGACTGTCGCCCGCATCCCGGAGCACCTGTTGCTGGGGCCGGGCGACTACCCGCAGCGCAAGTCCTACTTTGACTACGACGACAGCCAGAAGGCAGGAAGCGTGGGAGGCAAGCGGGTTCACATGGTCATGCCCCGATCGGTCACGCTGCACGACTACCGCCGTCGGGAGGATGGGCTGCGCCACCACCGGGCCATGGTGACTATCCCGCCAAAGCTCCGCGAGAA
This sequence comes from Stenotrophomonas sp. GD03794, assembly GCF_029842145.1. Taxonomy (NCBI): domain Bacteria; kingdom Pseudomonadati; phylum Pseudomonadota; class Gammaproteobacteria; order Lysobacterales; family Lysobacteraceae; genus Stenotrophomonas; species Stenotrophomonas sp. GD03794. The sequence continues at coordinate 18,899 of NZ_JAOCFV010000015.1, read as the reverse complement.
CATCGCCAAGCTGTTCGGCTTTGACGATTCGGAGGACGCCGGTAGTGAAGTCGCGTTGACCACCGCCATGGTGGCGCTGGCAGACTACGCGGCCGCGTCGCTCATCCAGGACAACACGCTGCTAATCGTGAGCTCGCCGGTGGACGAGCACGCGGAGGTCCGCAAGGCCGCCAGGGTGGCGGTGCGGAATCTGGGGATGAGCAAGAACGGTAAGATCTACTGAGCGTGGCACTTGCCCCTCTGAATGCTGATCAAGAGGACGCGATCTGGGCCAAAACCTGGCGTATCCCAGGCATGACGGCACAGCCGCTGACGGGTTGGCTGCTTCACTCGATGGGAATCTGGGCAGACAAGCGCACGCTTTCTGATCGGGTGCTCAAGATTTTTAAGGTCTCCGCCAAGACGTGGGAGATCGGGATTCCACGCAGGCCTAAGAAGCGGCAGCAGGTCTGCGATGGTCTGGTTGCTTACGTCCAGCAAAGCCACACTGAACTGATGCCGGAGTGTGCGGAGCGCCAAGCCCGTGCAATGGAGCGAGCCGCACGCGCGCTGGCCGAATATCCAACGCTTCCTCCATGCAGTTTTTTCCACCAGACAGTTGGCATCGCGGGTGGAGACCGCTTGGAAGCACTAGCAGTTGCCTTAGATGAGGTTTCCGCAGATGTTGTGCACGGGCGGCTATCCAGGGATGGCCTTTCCGTGGCGGTGGTCAAAGCGGCAGCAGAGGTAATTGGGCTACCCGCGGGAGCTATGCAGCCGGACAGCCGGCTCGATCCAGGCTTGGACGGGTTGCTCCTGCTATTGGCTCAGATGGATCACGACCTCACCACTCCCCTGATGGCTAACGCGGGTGAGATCAACAGCTTGGTGGCACTTTTGATTGATTCGCCCGGAAGTGGGGCGAGGAAGCGGGTTCAGCACCGACTTTTGGACATCTACTTCGCCTTGGCGCTTGCCGCACGCGGGCGTGACCTGCCAGAGAGTTTGCCGAAGGTCAGGGAGATCGAGGACGCGCTCATGGGCGGCCCGCCTGAATCCGGAGGCCAGTCCTGGGTGGTGCGTTGGCGCAATGGAACCAAAGCGCTTCGAGAAGAGGATGTGCTATCGGTGATCGCGCACGTCGGACACGTTTCGGGGAAAGACGTGTCATGGACGATGCGCCGTCTCTATGCTGCAGCCCAAGCGTGGGGGAGGGTGGAAGAGCAGGGTGTGGAGGCGGTAATGCTGGCCGGTGAGCGCTACAACCAATGGTGGAATGCTCTGTGCAACCAGGGGCGGGTCAAAACCCCATGGGTCCAACCCTACTGGTCCCAGTTCTCGCAGAGCAAATGATGAAGCGGCTCCCCTCACTTCGAGGCGAAGCCGCCATGGCTCACTTGCCGTTCCGCTTCGCAACCACTGAGGCTGCTTTGGCCTTGAACGCCCGTTGCTGAGGAGAGGGGCTGGGTTGCCGATCCACCGCGCTTTGGATGCGTCGCTGGGCCGTCTGCGTCATTGGCTTCTTCTTGCTGTTGCTCATTGTGTTCTCCTTTCAGGAGGTTGGGTGAGCGGTCAGCGTAGGAGGGAGAGCGGGGGGAGTGGGTTAGGAATCTTGGAAGTTTGACGAATCCGTGGGGAATACGGGGGCCAAGCACCGGCTATCCCGGTAGGGCGGTGCTGTTTAACTCGGACGACCCGTGCCCCACCAGCCTCTTTCTTAAAGCTTCCTTGGACATCTTCGGTGGGGCGGTTAACGTAAGATCCTTCCCGTCCAACGAACGGTAGTAGGGATCATCCACCCCAGCAGTGACGTAAACGACCAGGTCCGGCCCGATGGTCAACAGGCCCGCATCGAACAACGCGTGGATGTCCTTCCGTAGCAGTAGCCCGTTGCTCAAGGCGTTGGTAGATGCCCCGTTGTAGGGGACGATGTGGGCCGCGTCGATGACGCTTGCCAGGGCGGTGCCGGTGACCATGCACACCGCTCCGTAGTGATCGACCAGGCGTTTGCGAAACTCGGCTTGGCCCTCTCGGATCACACGGAGGACCTGCTCCATTCGCTTTCCCTCTGCTGCGACAGCGTCAGGAGCGGGGGGCAATGGCTTTTCCACCCTTAATCGCCCGCTTTCCTCAAGCACGCCTTGGAGGGCTTGGATCACGTCGTGACTGAAAAGCTCGGATGCCGGGCGCAGCTGAAGGTCAATCCCGGACCGGTGCCGGATGTGCGCCAACAGAAGTGCGGCGTCCTCCACATACTTGAGCTTCTTTTCGCGCATGTTCCAGAGTTGGTTCAGCTCGGTAAGGCTGTATACCTTCAGCGCGGACCTAATATCCCGGCTGCTCATCCGAAGGTGGCTCAGCCCCTTTTGCAGGTGTTGACGAACCAGGTATTCCTCCAGCTCCGGCGGGTTTCCATCTTCGTCAGCGCGGATGGTGAACAGGCTGCTGAAGGGCTTGTTGAATTGCTCCTTCCACTTCTTCTTTCGCCGCTGAGGCTTCGACGGGGTCCGGTTAGCCTTACTGTCGCTTCCCTTGTCCTGATCCTTTTCATCCATGTCGGTCAATTGATTGTCTGAGCTTGCCTCAATGGTAAGGGATCCCTGGTGTCCGGGCGCCCTTTCGACTGGCGCTTGCGGGCTTTCAACCACGCCGCCGCCAGATCGTCCACGTCTGCCTGCAGCGCGGCCCGCTCTCCAGGCAGCCATGCCCTCAACGTCCCTTTGGCCACGCCCGCGTCTCGCTTCGCCAAACGCCGCCTTGCTTCCAACCACTGGGCTTTCGTTTCCCCCTCACGTGTGGCTTGACGCTGGGTCCGCATGCGAACCGCATTGGGCTTGTCGCTGTAAGCCGGGACGTGGTCTTTGCCCATGCTGGGCCACAGTGTTTCGTGCGCGCCCTGTCGCCGCAGGCGGATCTGGCGCAGGCTTGGATACCGGGCCATCCACCGGTTCTCAAAGGTGCGGTCGGGAGGGGGAGCAGTCCCCAAAGGCAGGGGAATGACCAACGCGTGGAGGGCAATCAGTTGCCACACCGCCAATTGAAAAACATCCGCGGTCAACCGGAAGGCCACCACCTCGGGGTGTTCCAGCCATTCGCCCTGGTGCACGTTGCGCAAGAGCGCGGCCAAGTCGTTTCGCGTCAGATGGGCACGCTGGGCCAGTGGCCACCCCAACATCCAGCTGTCCGAATGCCGCTCCACGTGGACGAGGAACCGGGGGTGCATCCAGCGCTCTTGGAGCTGGGCAAGGACGGTGGCTGGCTTGGCAAAGCGCCCCACCTCGACCAGGTGGTTGTTGGAGCGCTGCAGGACAAACAGCCGGTCGGCCAGCAAGGCGTCCAAGGTGTCTGGTGGCAGCCGCTGGCTCAACTCGGGCCAGGCCAACAGGTCACGGCTGCCCCGCTCGGTGATGCAGCGCTTGCAAGCCATGCGCAGGTTCTCGGTGTCCGTTGGGCCGCCCTGGCTCAACGGAACGAGCGGTGAAAGCCCCCAGGCGTGGCGACGATCCAAGTCCAGGGGGGCGGTGCAGAAAGCGCACACAGGGCGTTCGGAACGGCGGGCCACGTCCAGCGCCCAACGGGGAGTGGCAGGCGCACGGACGGCATGGAAGGCCAGCACGCGACGGGCAAACGCGTCCAGGTCAGCGGTGGTCATGGGAGCACTCCTGAAACGAAAGCAGGTGGATCATTGATGGGCCAATGGCGGTGAATGAAGGCCATGGCGCGCACCCTTGTTTGACTAAAACGAAATGGGGCGAGGGCTCCGCGCTTTCCTTCCAGGGGTTCTTTGGCTGCCCACTTGCGATTCGGAAAACACGGTGTCGGTGTATCCAAGGGCATTGCACACGTTTGACTAAAACCAACGTGGCTTGGGTGTCGTGGGGTGGTGCGGCGGGTGGGCGAGGGCAACCTGTCCTGGGGATTCGAGGCAATGCGAAATAGTGGGCTGAGAAACTCCGCACGGATTCCCGGGGTGGGGCATCGGTGGGCGTGAGGGGTGGAAGAGCGGGAGCGTTGCGTGGGCATGGTGTGGGCGATGGTCCTGTGGGGCGAGGGGCGTAGACCACCAATAGCGCACCTGGGGCAACACGCAAGGGGCCGCCGAAAAGCAACTGCAAGAGCCCAACGTGTGTGGAAGCAATGTCGGCAGTGGCAGAGAAGCAGGAGCCCGGACGGTTCCCCAGAGTCGTCATACACATGACGCACTGAAGTGGGAGTGCGTTTTTCGCCCAAGAATCGCTGTAACGCCTGCCGAAACCTCAATGCAATCAAGGCCTGGCCATGTCACCACCGAATGGAGACAGTGTCAGTGCTTGTTAGCTCGTTTGGCCCATGTTTTTCAGGCTCCTGACGTGGGGCCTTGCCAACTCCGAGATTCGCGGTATCGGTGGAGTAATCCCGAAACGGAGTTACTCGACCAATGGCGTTCGTTCGTCAAAACGTAAACCTCGACCGTGGGCAGCTGAAACTTGCTCAGCGGCTTGCCCGTGAATCGGGCAGTGGGTTCAGCGCTTACGTGCGAGAGGCGCTGGAGCGACACAACACCGCCACGTCCGTGGTGAGCGTGCTGGAGAACGCCAACGCTCAGCTGGAGCGCCTCATTGACGATCTGCGGGAAGAGAACGCGCTGTTCCGGAGTGCGCTCCAAGAAGACCTGCGGCGGTTGCGAGACGAAACGAAGGCGGAGCAGGACAGCGCCATTCAGCGCTACGAAAAAGCGCTTCGCAAGGTCGTGACGGCGGCCCTCTCGCAACCCTCTCCAAAAGGTTCTGGTGCGGCCAAGGTGCCCGCAACCGGACCCATGACTGCTCCACGCACCTAATTTTCCCCCACAGCAGGAGATCCATCCCATGAAACGTTTTTCCGTTCCTCTCACTCTCTGCCTGGCGGCGTTCTTGCCGCTTCAGGTTTCCGCCCAAGCCGCCCCTGATGCGGTCCATGCCGCGGAGGACGATGGCAAGCCCAATGCCGACAAGAAGCGTCTGTTCAAAGCCGGTGGCATCGGCTGCGTGGCCGGCGGAGCCATCGCCTTGCTCACGGGCAAGAAAGACAAGGCCCTGGGCGCTTGCGCCGCCGGTGCTGCAGTGGGGGCTTCGGCGTCCTACGTGAAGCAGCAGCGGGAGCACGCCGAGCAGGCCGCCGACGCCGCCCGTGCGGCTGGCATGAAGGCCGAAGTGGTCACCAAGACCGAAACCGTGGATGGCAAGCAGGAAGCCGTCCTGGATTCGTTGCGCTTGAACTACAACCCCACCGACATGAAGCGGTTGGACAGCGAAACTCGGGCCTTCCTCGACAAGTTCGCGGGTCTGTTGAACAAGTCCAGCAACGGGTTGACGGTGGTGTTCAAAGGCGCCGACAAGGCCGCCTGCCAGGTGCCCATCGTTGAGCTGGCCAAGCGTGGCGCGCTGTCCAAGGTCACGGTGGACGACCGCTGCGGCAGCGGTGAGCCCGTGATCGTCGTTACCCCGGTGCCTGACGTCCGGTGATCTCAGTGCCCGGGTGTCGATCGATGCTCGGGCTTCCTTCCCCCTTCCGAGGAGCCCACATGACCCCAGAAGAAAAGAACCAAAGAATCCTTCAGCGCAAGCGCAAGGAACTGCTTGAGCGTGCCAAGGCAACCCCAACCGCTTCGCCCACGCAGGAAGAGCGGCTGGTTTCCGATGGCGTGAAAGAAAACCTGAAAGCTGCCGGTCACTGGGCCGGGGTGATCAGCAAGCGCACTGCCGAGTTGACCCAGAAGGGCTTTGTTGCCGCTGCAGAGAAGGCGAAGCAAGCCAAGGCGCAACTGGACGCAAAGCGCACCCGAGAAGCCCAGGAACATCGTGGTGTCGAAGAGAAGCCTCAAGACGCTCCGCTCACCGTGGAGCAGGAAATGTTGGTCAGGCAACTGACGTCCGATGCAGCTGCACCGGTTCTCGTAGGAGCGGGTGATAAGGGAATGTGCACCGTTTGGGAACTGGTTGATGAATTTGGAGAGCCTGGCGCACAGGTTGCAGATGGATTGGGTGGCCCATCGGTGGACGCCAAGGCGTTGAGCAATGAAGATACGGCAGCCTTGGTCAATCTGTCTCAGCAGGACGCAGTGGAAGTCCTGTCCGTTCCCGCGGTGCTTGAAGGGTCCAACCGGCCCCCGGAGGCCGCGTCACCAGAGCAGCCAGTAACTCCAATCCAACCCAGCCCCCGCTCTCGTTTGCCTTGGGTCTTGGCCGGTGTGGTGGCGGTGGTATTGGCCGCGGGGGCGATCTACTTCTTGCTTGGGAAGAACAACCAGGTGCCTCCGAGCACACCGCCTCCCTTGATGCCGGTTGCCACTCCAGCCGTTCCCGAGCAGCTGCCCAAGGTGGTGGAGGACCCCGTGGTCCCGCCCGTTCCAGCAGTGCTTCCAGAGCAGGCCGAGCCAGAACCTGCGATCGAGAAGCCAGAGCCGGTCGACGCTCCCCCGGTAACGACGACAGCGCTGATTGCGTCCCAGCCCAAGCCTTCGCCGAAACGTGCGACCGCCCCATTGCCGAGGACGGCCCCCGCACCCGCCGCCGAGCCAAGGAATGACTGGCAGCAAAAAGCCAACGCAGACCTGGACGCTTGGGCGAAGAAGTCGGGGATCGACTGATCCCCCTTGCGCATCCGCGGATTCGATCTAGAAAGAAGTGACCTACTCACGAATAAGGGGGCGACATGTTCAAGTGGCTGTTCACGCAATACCGGGAACCCGGAAAACTTCACTTCGGCTCAAAGTGGCTGAACCTGCACGGGCGCTTGTTCCTCGGCAGCCCTGAATCGTTTGGCATGGGCCACCTGAGCGAAGGCGTCCGCCGCACTTTCTACTACTTGCGCGCCGATCGCAGGCCTCCGGTCAGAGACGACGCCGCGTATGAGGCGTGGACCAAGGATCGGCTCTACGCGAGCAAGGTTGAGCAGGTCGCAGAGCGCTGGGTGGCCAAGGCGGGCTTCCTGGCGTGCGCGCCGCTTTGCTTGGTGCTTGCCGTCTTGGCGCATTGGCTTCGTTGATTTGACAGGGGAGGGAAACAGAGATGGAAGCAATCAGTTTGTTCAACGTGCTTGACTGGACGAGTGGCTTGGGCCGCAAGTTCCGACGGAAGAGCGGCGAGCCTTCGGGCGTGAAAGAAGAAATCATCGTCCAGTCCCACGAGGAGTATGAAAACCTCGTGGGTCGCTTTGACGTGACCGATCGCGTTCGCAGCCGAGAGCTCGATGTGCCGGAGGCTGATCGGGATTTCGCGAAGGAATGCGGCGCGGTCTGGGACGAGAACGCCCAGGTGTTCAAGGTGCCCGAAGGACGCAGCGAGGACGAGTTCCAGGAGTGGTGGCCGAAGGTTCCGGAGGATTTGCGTGACACCCAATCGCGGATCATCACGACGAAGCGTGGGCGGCGTGCCGAGGGCTTCTTGCAGGGCAACGACATGGGGCAGGGCGGCGACAGCCTGGCCACTCCCTTGATGTATCTGGCCTTCCCCGTGATCGGCGTTCTGGCAACCTTCCTGGTGAGCCTCATCGGTTGGGCCGGCTGGGCCGCTCTGCTGCTGACCATTCCATACTTCATCGCCCTCAAGCAAGGCGAGGGCATGAAGGAGGCCCTGAAAGCCCTGGTGCTGCTGCAATGGGTTCCGATGGCGCTTCAGTTCATGGTCGGCGACAGCAAGGGCGGCACCGAGGTGGCAATGCAAGCCGGCGGCATGGCTGTGTATGCCCAGATGGCCAAGACCTACCTGTGGTGGGCCTTTGGCTTGGTCGGCGTCCTGTTTGTGGTTTGCTTTGTGGCGGCGGCCTCGCACCCGCACCGGGGCGTCATTGGCGGGACAGCCGCGCGCTTCATTCAAGCGATGCAGTGGGTGGGCCTCATCTTTGCCGCCTTGGTTGTCGCCAAGGTCCTGCCGTTTGGCTTGGGCGAGGCGGCACCTTACGTGTTGGCCTGCATGTATGCGATGCAATACGCCGAAGGCAACTTTGTCCAAAACGCCGCCCGGCTCTACCTGCAGAACAACGACAACAACCTGGCCACCCAAGGGGCGTTGATCAACTCACACGTCAAGGCACGTGAACAGCAAGCCGAGGCGGCCCTGCGGGACAAGACCCCGCTGATCACCATCGGGCGCGCCACGGGGCATCTGTCCGACAAAGGTTATGGCTACTCGCCCGACTTGGGCACCGTGATGATGTTCTCATGGCGCGATTGCCAGCAGGGCCTGCTCGTGTTCGGGGCCATCGGTTCGGGCAAATCCTATGCCGCGTTGCGACCCATCGCTCGTCGGTTCCGTAAAGCCGCCTTGGCAATGGCGTGTGTGGCGTCGGAACAAGGCGATGTAAGGGAGCGTTTGACGCGGCAGAAGCTGGCCGGCGGTGCTCTCATTGCCGACGGTAAAGACGGAGCAATCATCGCGGATCTGGAAGGATTGTTCGACATCGTCGTCAAGCCAGGAATGCGCGTGGGGCCCTATGAAGGGTTGGCGCCGGATCAGATCGTGCGGGCATTGCGCGGCGCATCCGGTGGGCGCGTGGACGAGAAATCCAAGCTTTGGACGGATGGTGGCGATGCGTTTCTCTACCACACGGGCATCATCCTTCGTGCGCTCGTGGATCACGAGATGGCTTACAGGTCCTGGTGCTCGGCCAAGCTGGAAGGGTTGGAGCGTGCACAGATGAACGCGGAGCTTGAGCTGGTCAAACAGCGAAAGCTGGGCGAGGACGTGGCCGAGACTGAGGCGTTGATCGAGCGGATCGCCGAGCAGATCGCCATCCATCGAATCCCGGTGAGCGACGACAGGCAATGGCATTACACGCCATTCCACCACATCAAGTTGTTGTCCATTGTGGAACGCGTGATTCCCGCCAGCCCCGCGCCTCGTGCCAATGCAAAGCTGATGGAGGTGGTGAAATACTTGGGCCTGGAAGAGGCGGACACGAGCCATGAAGAAGAGGGGCGGCTGGCCTATGCGGCTTACCTGCAGCAGCACCGCCTTCGTCAGGACAACGCTCCCGAAACCATCCATCCAGACCTCTTCCGTCCCATGTCTCAGCTGCAGAGCTCGCTGGAATGGGCGTTCCAGGAGATTCCCGCGATGCATCCGGAACAGAGACAATCGTTCACGCTCAACTCACGAGGGCTGCTGGAGAAGCTCTTGCGGGGCGAAAAGCTGCGGGACAGCAAGACGGACATGCCTTGGCATTCGATTGAGACGGGCGAGGTGGACGTGTCCGACGCACTCTATGGAGCCATGGTAGGCCTCTTCTTGCCCCCCACCCAATTCGGTGAAGCGGGTGAAATGATGATGCGCCTGCTCAAACAGCGGGTCATGAACGGAATCAAGGCGCGTGGTGCATTCGGCGACAAGTGGCGCGAAGCGTTGCCTGGGCAAACCGAGGTGATGTTGATGATGGACGAGGCCCACCTGTTGTTGACGGCCGATGACATCAACCTGTTCTCCGTTTCGCGCTCGCTGGGGTTGATGCCCGTGCTTGCAACGCAAGGGTTTGAAAGCTTGGTCAACGCCTTTGGATCAGTCAACGAGGCGGAGCTGATGGCCAACACGATGCAATCGGTGATCGCGCTGAAGTGCTCGCACAACACCCACGAATACCTGGAAAAGCGGTTCGGACAGGCAACGTTGACCACGTTCAAACAGCGCACCCGGGGCATCGACTACCAAGGCGGCATGAACAATTGGCGCCACTCCGTGCTCAACGACCCGGATCATGCCTACGCGTCCGCCTACGACAAGATGCGAATGGAAGGGGCCGGGCGGTTGACGGCTTCGCGCATCGACGCCGTGACGGGTCGCCGCTGGCGGATTGGATCGGAGGACACGCTGGGCCAAGACGAGATCGCGCGCGACATCGACATGCCCACCGGGGGCAAGCGCGAGGTGCAGCCGCTCTTCCTGCAGGAAGAATACTCCGCTCTTCTTGAGCCCCGCGGTCACGCCATCGTGGCGCTGAGCCGTGCCGGCATCAAGCGCTTCGACCTGGCGGAGCTGCTGCCCGACGCGGATTGATGCGGATAGGCGAGGGGGTTTGCCCCCTTGCCAAACCTGCGGATTGATCAACGATGAGCCTATTCACCCCAGCGGAGGAAACAAACATGAGCAACACCCTCTCCCAACCCATCGAAGAAATGACCGAGCTGCGAGCACTCCAGGCGCAGCGCAACGAGCGGCTTCTGGTCGATCGCCCACCGCCCCAGAAGGACAGCGCGGCCCGGGCCGACTTCGAGCAGAACGTGGCCCAAGACCAAGACGCCATCGAGCAACGCCGACAGCGCGTTCTGGATTGGGCAGAGAAGGCCTCGCCCGATCAGATCGCCGCGCTCCAGGCAAAGATCCAGGAGGCCGACAAAGCCGTTCGTGATGCAAAGCCGGACGACAAGCACGAGCAGGTGGTTCATGCGACCGTTGCGCAGTGGCGGCAGCAACGCGGGGCCCAGCGGGAGGAGACCCCTCCCATGTTGACCCGTGAGCAGCGGATGGAGAACGGACCTGGGCGCCTGGGATACGCCGATTACGCCCGCAGTTCGTTGAAGGAGGCGGCTTTCATGAAGGACTACGCTGCCAATTACGATTGGGAGAAGCACCAGAAGCAGGCCCAACCGAACGTCTTCCGACAGTAATTTTTCATCGATGTTCAAATCTGCCCGGTTCTGCGCAGAATCGGGCATTTTTGCGTCTTGACGTCCAGTTTGATGGTGCTTTACTGGTTTTGTAAAGAGTAGGTAGACCTACTCATAAAGCCAAAAGGAGAGCCACCATGTCCACGTTGTTCAATGCCCTCAAAGACTTCGCTTTCGAAAACGCGGTTCCACTGCTGACCAGCTTGTTCCTGCTGACCGCGGCCTTCGCAGCGGCTGTTCTCGTCTACCCCCCGGCCGTTCCGGTTCTGCTCAAAGTGGTGGCCATGGCGGTGGCGGGCTTTGTGACCATCGGGGTAGTGGTCCAGACTTCCTTCCGGTGAGCAGCCGGCGCTGGCTCAAGCTGCGTGCAAGGTGCAGGAAGCGTTGGCGCCGGTTTGACTGGGATGGGTTTGATTTCTGGTTCTACCCCGCGCTGATTTTCTACATGTTGGGTTGGATCGTCTTTGGCCCACCCGACAGCGTTTAGCGTTCGGGTCAGTAGTCCGGTAACGAAGCCGGGGCAGTCTGTAAAACTGCTGGTTCACTCCCCTGCAGGTTCAAGTCCTGCCTGACCCACCATTTCTGCGTGTTGGCTTGACGGCCAGCGATTCAACGCTACAACCATGGGGATGGACACCCAAGAATCCCTGTTGCGCCTCTTGCGTCCCCTGGGCCTCCAGCGAGCGGAGGCCTTGACGGGCGCGCTCGCGCGCGAAGCCGATGCGTCCAAAGGCCTTCACGATTCGCAAGTGTTGGCGCGTGCCCACGCCCTGAGCGTTGCCCCTGTCGAGGGTCGGTTGGGCGATCTGGTCTGGCAGGTCCGCCAGCGGAAGCACGATGATGTGCCCCAAGTGGACCTGCGCTGGGGCTTGCATAGGCTTGGGTTCGACGCGCCCACGCGGGCGTCCACCCAGAACCTGGTGCGTGCTTACGAGAGGCGCTTGGCAGACCGTGACGAGCCGATGGTTTACAGCACCTTGGCAGAGAGGGTGGCTGGGTTGTCCATGGCAGAGCACGTCTCGCTCTTCCAAGGCATGGCGATGGCGGTGGAGGAAGCGCGGGCACGGCAGTCCGATGCAAACCGGTTGCGGGAGAACGCACCATGGCAGGGCTGGCTCGTGGGGGCGTCCCGGGCGGGCCACGAAGCAGCACTGCTGGCCTGCATCGGCATGGGCGCGGACGCCCGGCTGCCCGATGCCAGCGGCAACACGCCACTGCATCATGCGGCCCGGTTTGGTCGCGCCTTGCTGGTCACCCCGCTGGTCCAAGCCGGCGCTGATGTGGCGGCCCTCAACGGCCACGGGTGGGCACCGCTCCACCTTGCCGCCCTTCACAAGCACGCCCGGGCCTGCCTCCACTTGATGGCCCACGGCGCCAATCCTGAGCAGCCAGGGTGGCGAGGGCGGACCCCAACGCGCATGCACCGACATGAGCAAACCCAAGCCCTTTGACGCGCTGGGTGACGTGCCCGGCAGCGTTGCGCCTTCCCAGCCGGTCCGATACTGGCACCGCGCCGTTCTTGCCGGTGCATTCGTTTTTGGCTTGGCCTACGTGGGGAGCATGGGCGTTGCCTGGCTCTTGCCGAATCCCGATGGCTCGCTCATCCGCTTCGCCGATGCTTTGAAAGGTGGTCTGGTGACCGCTTTTCACTTCCTGACCGCTGGCATCTCGGCACGTGCTCCGGCACGGGAGTTCATCGAACTGGTGTCCTACCACCACCCAGTGGCGACATGGTCCCGGATCGGGGTGTCGCTTCTGCTGGCGGCGGGCCTCGGTCTGCGGGTGTTCCTCAAGGCGACCGAGCCGGTGAGCAACACCTGGCACCTGTCCGGACCGCGGTTGCTGGAAGGAAAAGAGGCCGTGGACGAAGCCCGGCACCGCTTGATGACACCCAAGGAAGCCGAGGCGGATCCCTTCGCCCTGTCCCTCCACCCCGATCTGTTGCTGTCTAAAAAGCATTGGGCGCGCCACGTCCTGATCACCGGCTCGGTGGGTTCGGGCAAGAGCGTCATCCTCAAGCACATCCTGGAACAACTGACGCGAAAGAGGGACGCAAAGCTGTTCCTTTACGACATCAAGGGTGATTTCACGTCGATTTTCAAAAGGCCCATCATCGTGTCGCCCTTCGATGCGCGCTCCCACGTGTGGGACGTCGCCGCCGACGTGCGGACCCCGACCCAAGCGGCGGCGTTCGCTGCCTCGATCATCCCGGAGGGCGACGGCAACGCAAAGTTCTGGAGCATGGCCGCCCAGGACTTGTTAATTGGGTGCGTGCGCGAGCTCCAAAACACCCGGCCTGGCCAGTGGGGGTGGCGCGATCTGGCGGCCGTGGTGCGCCGTCCGGCCGCGGAGATGGCCGCAGGCATGCGCCCGCATTACCCCCGCGGCGCCGCACTGGTGCGTGACCCGGAAAGCCAGACCACGTCCAGCGTGCTGTCTTCCTTGGGGGGCTTCACCCGCCTTATCGACGATCTGGCCATCGCATGGCCCAAGGTTGGCAAGCGCCGTTTCTCGATGACCGAGTGGATACGGGACGACTACAACGGGCGCAAGCAGGTCATCGTTCAATCCGGACCGGACCCAACCCTGACGAAGGCCTACATCGCCGCCATGATCAACGTGGCCGTGCCGGATCTCATTGGGCCAGGCTTGCCGGACAACGAGGGCGGGCGTGGGCTCTACTTCGTGTTCGACGAGCTGACCAGCGCCGGGCGCTTGAACATCGATCCCTTGCTGGCGTTGGGACGCAGCAAAGGAGTGGTGGCCATCATGGCGGTCCAGGATCACTCCCAGATTGAGTTGGTCTATGGGGACAAGACCGCCCAGGCCTTCTCGTCGCTGGTGGGGACCCACGTGGTGTGCCAAGTGCAAATGGGGGCGACCCGGGACAAGCTGGCCAGCCAGCTCGGCAAGCGAAAAATCGCCTGGCGTGGGCACGAGGACAAAGCCCAAGTCCACGAAGAAAGCCGCGCGTTGGTTTCCAGCGGTGAGCTCACCGATCGGCTGGGTTTCCGAAAAGGCAAGCGCTACGGTCCCGAGACGTGGGGCATCGAGGCGATCGTGCAGATGGGTGGGGACGTGCTGTTGCTGACATGGCCCGGGAAGAGCCACCCAACGGTTCGCGAGGGGCAGGTGGCCGCTGCGTGGACCACCAAGCCAGCTGGCCCGGTGGTCGAGGGTGAAGGGCCATCACCGGCCGCGTCCCCTGCAAGCGCTGGCGCGTCCGCCTTCCCAACCACCGCCGAAGGCATCGATGCGGTGCAGCGGGTATTGACCATGACACCGGAGGAAATCGACGCGCTTTTCCAGCGGTGAGCGGCCTTGCCAACTCTCCGTTTTCTGGGACCTTGGAACAGTCAACGTTCTTTAGGGGAGCCCCATGATCAATCGCACGCCCATCAATGCCAAGGGCCAAAACTCGCACAGTGGCAACATGTTCGACTACATGCTGGCCACCGAGCGCCTGACCATCGACAGCGCCGTGGCCTATTACGCCGGCAGCGGTCCCGATCCGCGGCAGACGCTCAACTGGGGCGGCAAGCTCGCCGCCGAACTCGGCCTGGAAGGGCAGCCGGTCACCCGTGAGGTGATGGAAAAGCTTGGCAAGGGCTTTTCTCCCACCGGAAGGCCGTTGTGCAAAAACGCGGGCAAGGAGCCCCAATTGGTTATCAAAACGGATCGCTGGGGAAACGTGCGGTTGGACGACGACGGCAAGCCGATGGAGAAGTGGGAGGGGGGCCATCGGGTGGGGTTCGATCTGACCATTTCCGCCCCCGGGGACGTGAGCGTGGCGTTCGCGCTGGCGGATGATCGCGAGAAGCTGGCCATCCTGGAGGCCCACCGCCAGGCCTGCGCCGTCGCGATGCGCTACATCGAGAGCAAGGTAGAGACCCGGCGCGGAGAAGCGGGCGTAGACGTTATAGGCACGGCGGGATTGGTTTGGGCAGCCGCCGACCACGTCAGCAACCGGAACGTGGAATCCGACCTGCACACCCATCATCTTGTGTTCGGGGTTTCGAGGGGCGAGGACGGTCGGTGGGGCACCTACGACGCAATTGAGATCTATCGTCACACCCGCGCTGCGGATCACCTCTACAAGGCCGAGCTCTACAACGCAATGAAAGCGTTGGGCTATGGGATCCAGCGGGAACGGGAGGTGGACGTGATGGGGCACGAGACGGGCCAGATTCTCACCACGATTGCCGGAATCGACCGGGAGCTGGTGCTTAAGATGAAGACCCGCCGCCAGGAAATCCTGGACTACGTCAAAGAACACCCCAACGCCAGCCACGACGAGGCCTGCAAGGCCACCCGCAAGAAGAAGGAAGAACCGCCCTTCGAGCAGGTGGTCAAGGACTGGCAGCAAACCTTGTCCAACATCGCTAAAGAGCACCCGGAGCTGGTTCCCACCACCCAGTCGCTCAAGCAGACGAAAGGCCAGCACCTGGACCCGCATACGTTTGACGAGGTTTTGAAGCGCATGCACGAGAACGAGGCGATGTTCTGCGAGCATAACCTGGTCCGGGAGTTGGGGATGGAGTTCGCCGGGCAAAAGAACTCGGAAGAGGTTCTCCAAATGGTGAAAGAGTTCACCGAGCAGGACGATCTGGTGCGCGTGAAACCCGAATACCTCCACAAAGAGGACCGTGGCGCTAGGCTGGCACGAAGGCACAGTGAGGACCGTTTTTCCGCCACCTGGATGGTCGAATTGGAGGCCGAGATCATCCGCCGCTCGAAGGAGCGAGAGAGCGAGACGGACCTGAAGCTTTTCCGCTCCACCGTGGATCGGGAGATCGCCGCTTACGAAAAGCGAAAGGGGTTCACCCTCACAGAGGAGCAGAAAGCCGCCATCGGTCACCTCACTTACGGCACGGCCGGTGTGGGGGTCATGTCGGGGTTGGCCGGCACCGGCAAGACCACCGTGGCCGAGGTCTACAAGCAGTGCTTCGAAGCCGAAGGAAAGCAGTTGATGGGCTTGGCCGTGTCGGGTAAAGCCGCGGCCAAGCTGGAAGAAGAGTCCGGGATGCCCTGCATGTCTGTTGCAAAGTTCTTTTCCCAGATCCGGCAGGGCAAGGTTGCTCTGACGAAGAAGGACGTGGTGGTGCTCGATGAAGCCGGCATGGTGGCCACCGATGACACCTTGAAACTCATGACCTACTGCCAGGGGGTGGGCGCCAAGCTTGTCATGCAGGGAGACAGTGACCAGCTTCAGCCCATCGCTGCGGGCAACGGCTTTGAGCTCGCGAAGATGGCCTTGGGGGACAAGAAACTGACCGAAATCCGCCGGCAGAAGAACGCTGATGACCTGACCACCGCCAACAGCTTCTACGAGCGGGACGCCGAGGGAAAGGTCAAGAACATGCGACGCGGGCACCGCAGCCGCCAAGGCACATTCCATATGGGCGAAGAAATCCTGAACAACCTCAAGCAACGCGACTGCATCGACGACTTCGGCACGGACAAGCAGGCCATCAAAGCGTTGGTGGACGATTACTTGAAAGACAAGACGCCCATGGACGAGAAGCTGGTCTTGGCCCACACGCGCTCTGAAGTCAAGGCGCTCACCACAGGAATCCGAAAGGGGCTCCAGGAACAAGGCGTGCTGGACAAGGAGGAATTCACCTTCCGCTCGATCGTGAAAGGGCAGTGGGAGGACCTGACGCTCTCACGCCGCGACCGTGTGATGTTCACGGCGACCAACAACGACTTGGGCGTCATCAACGGCACCGAGGGCACGGTGGAGAGCATTCGGAAGGACAAATCCGGTGGCTACGACCTGGTGGTGCGCATCGACTCTTCGAACCCGAAAGAGGACGGGCGCATCCTGAAGTTCAACACCAGCGAGCACAACGCCTTGGCCCACCGGTATGCCATGACCGTTCACAAGGCGCAGGGGCAGGGGAAATCCGAGGTTTACCACCTGGCCACGAACATGGGCATGCTCGACCAGCAGTCTGCCTTGGTGGCGTTCACCCGCCTCACCAAAGGCAGCTACCGCATGTATACGACGGACAACGTGATGGATCGCTTGGCCGAACGGCTGGGAACCGAACGGCACAAAGAAATGGCGCTGAGCGTCGGACTGTCCAAGAGGCAGGCCGTCCCGGTGCATAACCTGGTCCAGGACGTGGAAGAGTTGTTGGCAGGATTGAAATCGCAAACCCAGGTGCCGGTAGAAAAGCATCGGGGCGCAGTGCACAACCATTGAATGGTTAGTCCATTGCCAGTCGGTCTTCGATTTCCCCGTCATCAGTCTCTGTGAAGAAAGCGAAATTGACCGCATAGAGTTCAATGATGGATTTCATGATGGTAGAAATCCTTGAGTCCGCCATGGATGTTGATTTCGCTTTGAAGATGAGGTGGTAGATGGCGGCCCATGTCGCTGCGCTGTCGTGAAACTTGATACGATTTCGCGGGCCAAGAAGCGAGCGGAATCTGCCCTCGGTAACCAATGCCTCAGCGGATTCTTCATGAACTACTTCGCATGAGGACATGAATAGGCGGCAGTTCTTTGGGATGCCAGACAGAAGTTCAGCCAGTCGCTGATAGGTGACTCCTTCTTGATTGGTCGTGTCGATGCCGTTCTTGTCCCCATGAGCAGAGATGTGCAGGTATCTGTATCCTGAGGCCCTGAAATCTCGAACTGCTGCCTTGAACTCCTTTCGAGTGCGGACATACGAATACTTGGTCTCCTTCCCGTGGAGACGAAGAATCTGAGCTAAGAAGACACCCTCAAACCGGCCATTGCCCTCATCATTCGGATAAAGGGATTCGATGATGTAAACGTTGGGGGTGGTCTTCATTTTTTTAGGTGCTTTGTTTGAAAGCCCATTCTGAGGCAAGAGTCGTTCAACTTGTCAACGGGGGAATGGCCTACTTGACGCACTTTAGGGGGCCTCCGCCTTCCACCCGTTAGACCAGGCCAGCAGGATCCAAAGCCGCTGTTCGGCTTCTGTCCAACCTCTGAAATGACTGCCAAGGCTCCGTTCGAGCCAGGCACTTGCAAGGTTCGAGCCTGCCAGCAGGGGCGCACATCCCATTTGCTGCTCGATGATCAGCCCTGCTTCCGCACCGGTGGCCCACCCGAGCAACCGATAGCTTTGCCGTTGCTTTCCCACCGCGGCCACTCCCACCTTGGGAAAGGTTTCTGGCAACGCCACGCACCACCATCCAGAGCCGACACCGGGTGCTCTCACGCGATACCGGTTCTTGGCTTCATCCGCCAACCGCTGCATTCGCAACTGCACCGCGCCCCAGCTCATGCCCGTCCGCTTCTGAATGGCATGGACTGATAGGCCGCGGCAGGCCAACGCAGCCACACGCTCCAACCCGTGCTCCGGGCCGCCGCGCAAGTAATGCGCAGGGCCGCGCATCGCGTCCCACTCATTGCACACCGGGCACCACCAGCGGCGCACGTCTCCAAGGCCGCGCACGCCTCGCGAGATCATAGGGTTTCCGCACGGGTGACGGGGACTTTTTAGCTTTATGGATTTCTGGCTCATTTCAACATCACGATGAGCAGCTGAAACCTTGCTGTCCAGTGCCTGAAAACAAGAATTGCGGAGTTGGTTCGCAGTTTTGTATTTTAGTCACTTCTCAAAACGTTTTAGTCAGCGTTGAAGTATTGCGGAATCTTGTCGTTCTGGTTCCTTGATAAAGAGACCAGCTCAAGAAGATGAAGCGCCGAGGTCTCGATCACTGGAGACCATGACGTGCTTATCGACGAGACAACGAGTGTTGAGAATGCTGAAGTTGAGATTGCTGACTCAGGAAAACCGCCGAGGAAGAAAAACTCAAACCTGACAGCGGCCAAGCGGGCCAAGAACGACGAGTTCTACACCCGCATCGAAGACATTCAGAACGAAATCCAGCACTACGCCTCTCACTTCGAGGGGAAGACGGTCTTCTGCAACTGCGACGACCCCATCTGGTCGAACTTCTGGGTGTTCTTCCACGACTGCTTCGACCGGTTGAAGCTCAAGCGCTTGGTCGCGACCTACTACACCAAGAACGGGAAGTCCGCCGGCAAGCTCGTCTGCCATGACGAGAAGCGCGACGCCGCCGGCAAGCCGGAAGTCCTGACCTATGACCTGCAAGGCGATGGGGACTTCCGTAGCCCCGAATGCGTGGCGCTGCTGAAGGACGCGGACATTGTCTGCACCAATCCGCCATTCTCCCTCTTCCGGGAATACATTGCTCAGCTGATGGAGCACGGCAAGCGGTTCCTCATCGTGGGCGACATGAACGCGATCACCTACAAGGAAGTGTTTCCGCTCATTCGAGCAAACAAGGTGTGGCTGGG